>CAZWWQ010000012.1:0-10253 GCA_964637685.1 uncultured Bdellovibrionales bacterium
TAACCTTCCTTTACTCCAATTATTAGATTATTGATCAGTGACCTTGTCAATCCCCAAACAGCTCCAGCTTCTTTAGTTTTTTTTGTTCGAGAAACTAAAATTTCTTTTTTTTCTATCACCACCTTAACCAAAGGATTAATTTCCAAGCTAAGCATTCCCTTAGGACCCTTGACTTCTAAAATATTTTCTTGAAGTTTAACTTCTACTCCTTCCAATATGGTGATAGGTTTTTTACCAATTTTTGACATAACTTTTTTATAATTTAAATCGTGCTTGAATTTATTTAATTTACTTCTATTTTTTATAAATCTACCAAACCTCACAAATATATTCTCCTCCCAATCCCATTTTATGAGCTTCATTACCTGTCATCACTCCGTGAGAAGTAGAAATAATAGCAATTCCAAAATTATTTTTCACTTTTTTAATATCTTTACCTTTAATATAAATCCTTTGTCCTAATTTACTTACCTTTTTTAATTTACCAATAGCTGGTGTTTCTTGAGTTTGAGAAACTTGATAATATTTCAGCGTTATAGAAAAATCATCAGCTTTATCATTATCACGAAAAACTGAGCTTACAAAACCCTCCTTCTCTAAAATCTTAGCTACAGCAAATTTAAACTTAGAGAAGCGAATAGTCACTTCTTTATGCCCAGCCATTTGAGCATTCCTTATTTTAGTTAACATTTCTGCAATCTTATCCATATTTTTTTACCTAAATTAATTTCTTCTTGGACGAATTATATCTTCTTTATCCTTTTATTTATTCGTAGCCTAGGAAGCTTACCAGGAAGCTTTCTTTACTCCTGGAATTTGACCTGTACTAGCCAACTCTCTAAAACATATCCTGCACATATCAAATTTTCTCATATAGCCATGCTTTCTCCCACATTTCCAACAACGCCTTACTTCTCGGGTGGAAAATTTAGGAATTTTTCTGGCCCTAGCTTCAGTTGATTTTTTTGCCATTTTAATCTGTTCGTAAAATAAGTCAGAACCTTAACAAATAATTATTCTTTCCTTATTTACAAAATTAACTTTCTATTATTTTATTATCTATTAATTCCTATTGGAAAACCCAAAGCCTTAAATAAAGCTCTTCCCTTAACTTCATCTCTGATATCTGTACTTACCGTTACTTGCAAACTATAATTCCTCTTCACTTCTTCTGGTAAAATTTCTGGGAAAATCAGATGTTCTTTTATCCCTATATTTAAATTACCTCCCTTATCTACTACAGACTCTTTTAATCCATGAAAATCTCTTACTCGAGGTAAAGCTACCTTAACTAACTTCTCTAAAAAATCCCACATTCTCCTTCCCCTTAAAGTTACTTTTGTTCCTACTTGTTGACCTTCTCTAATTTTAAACCCAGCAATAGATTTTCTTGCTTGCGCCACAACTGGTTTCTGTCCAGTAATAACTGTTAAAAAATTAGTGATATCATCAATTTGACTAGAATCTTTTAAATATTTACCGATACCTATATTAATTACTACTTTTTTAATTCGTGGCACTTCTAAATTATTAGTCAATTTAAACTGTTTTTTTAAGGATGGAATGATTTTCTTATTGTATTGTTCGCGAATATTAAGAGTATACATAATTTTAAATAATTTATAATTGACTTTTACACTTCTTACAAATTCTTACCTTTTTACCTTGAGAGATTTTATAACCTATTCTAGTTTCTTTTCCACATTGAGGACAAACCAATATTACATTAGAAATCGTTACAGCTCTAGGAATTTCTACTCGTTGTCCAGGCTCTCCTTCTTTGTCAGATTTTTTATGTTTTTTCATTATATTTAAACCTTCTACTACTACCTTATCCATTTTCGGTAAAGTACGCAAAACCTTACCCGTTTTACCTCGGTCTTTTCCAATTAACATTTTTACTTGATCATTTTTCTTAATCTTCATCTTATTCTTTATGGCAGATAAATAAGTCAACTTATCGTTATTACTTATTTATCTAGCTAAAAATTTATAATACTTCTGGTGCTAACGATACTATTTTAGTATATCCTTTTTCTCTAATCTCCCGAGCAATAGGTCCAAATATTCGGGTTCCCTTAGGATTTTTATCTTCTATAATAACTGCTGCATTTTCATCAAAACGAATATAAGAACCGTCCTTTCTTCGCATTTCCTTTCTTTGTCTTACAATAACTGCCCTTACCTTATCTCCTTTTTTCACTCCCGCTCGTGGTTCTGCTGTTTTTACTGAAGCTACAATAACATCTCCAATTCTTGCAAATCTTCTTTTACTACCACCAAGAACCTTGAAGCATTTAATCATTTTAGCTCCGCTGTTATCAGCTACTTTTAATTTTGATTCTGCCTGTATCATATTTTTCTCTTTATATATTTAGTAAACAAATTATTTACCTAAATTTAATCATCTTCTACTATATAACTCTTGCCTTTACTCAACGGTTTTGTTGGAATAATAGCCACTTTATCTCCTTCTTGATATTTATTATTCTCATCATGCACTTTATATTTTTTAGTGGAACGATACTTTTTTTTATACTTGGGATGTGTTTTAAAAATATCTACTGCCACTACAATAGTTTTGTCCATTTTAGCACTCACTACAATTCCTTTTTTACGAGCTATTATTTTATTTTTTAACTGATTATTTTTCATGCTTTTCATTAATTAAAGTTAATATACGAGCTACATCTTTTTTATTATTTCTAATATCTTTAGTATTTTTCACTTGTCGAGAAGCTATATCAAATCTAAACTTCCGCAACTTTTCTTGTTTTTCCAAAAGTAGTTTCTCCAACTCATTGATATTTTTATCTTTTAATTCTTGCATTTTCATAAAATTATAATCTATTCTTTAATAACAAATTTAGTTTTCACATTCAACTTATAAGCTGCTAGCTTAAACGCTTCTTTAGCTAATTCTTCTTTAACACCATCCATTTCAAACATAATTGTTCCTGGTTTTACGATGGCAACAAAATGATCTACTGCTCCCTTTCCTTTACCCATAGGTGTTTCACTCCCTTTCTGAGTCATTGGCTTATCGGGAAATATTCTAATCCAAATTTTTCCTCCGCGTTGAATATGTCTTGTCATCGCTCTTCTAGCCGCTTCAATTTGCCTAGCTGAAACTAAATTAGCTCCTAATGATTTCAGGGCAAAACTACCAAAACTAATCTCATTGCAACGTTGAGCTACACCTTGAATTTTTCCTCCGCGTTGAATCTTTCTGTGTTTTACTTTTTTAGGCATTAACATACAATTGAACTTAAAAATCTAACTTTAAACTTTTTTATTTATCAAATACCTCTCCTTTATATAACCAAACTTTCACTCCAATAGTTCCAAAAGCAGTATAGGCAGTCGTTCGTGAAAAATCAATATCCGCTCGCATTGTATGTAGCGGTATAGTTCCTTTTGTTACCCACTCTTTTCGACTCATCTCAGCTCCTCCTAACCTACCAGCCATCTCTATCTTTACTCCTTTAATTTTTTTATTTTTAATTACTTGATCCAACATAGATTTCATAATTCTTCTGAAAGGCATCCTTTTTTCTAATTGAGTCGCTACATTCTGAGCCACAATTTCGGCATTCTCTTCAAAAAATTTTATTTCTTGAACATCAATTTTTAAATTAGTATTCTTATTACTTCTAAAAAAATTAACCTTGATATAATTATTTACATCTTCAATACCACTACCACCACGACCAATGAGCACTCCTGGACGAGCAGTTTTTATAATAATTCTAATCATTTTAGCCGTCCTTTCTATCTCAACGCCCGCAATAGAAGCTTTTTTCCATTTTTGCATAATAGATTGACGAATCTTTATATCTTGTTGGAGGTTACGCTGATAATCTTTTTTACTAAACCATCTAGACTTCCAGTCCTGCGTAATTCCTAAACGAAACCCAATTGGATTAACTTTATGTCCCATGTATTTCTCTTAATTAAACTTAAATAAATTAAACTTCCCTAAAACCAAACTATTTATATTTTATATTGATTTCCTTCTAAACACCTTCTTAACCCAACTTTTTTCTCCTTTTTTCTCAGAAATAGTTTTTTCCTTTTTTTTCAATTCTTCCTTTTTCTCTATCTTAATTTTTTGACTAGTATTTTTCTTTTTCTTAGCTTCCTTCTGAGCTTCTTTTTCCCTTTTTTCTCGCTCTTTTTCCAATTTCTTTTTTATCTGCATTCGTTCTTTTTTCTCCTTTTCAATTTGTTCTTTAGTCTTCCTACCTTTTCCTTCTATTCGTTCTTCTAAAATTATTTCTATTTTAGAAGTTCTTTTCAATATTCTTCCCGCCCTGCCAAAAGCTCTAGCTCTCCATCTTTTTAAAGTTACTCCCTCTCCTACCTGAACATCAAAAACATACATATTATTCCTATCAATACCCAAATTATTTTCTCCATTAGCAATAGCACTAGCCAATAACTTCTTTAAATGAGGGCTAGTTCTCTTTACATGTACATCCAACTGATCAAAAGCTTCTTCTACATCCAAACCCTTAATTAAATCAGCCACAATCTTGGATTTTCTTGGTGCAATTCTTAAATTGTTGAGTTTTGCAGTAACTTGCATATATTTCTTCTAGATTAACTAAATTTAAATTTTTATTTATTTTTTTCCAGTGCTAGAAGCCTTAGCAGCCTTAGCAGCTTCTAATTCTTTCTGCTTAGCAGCTATTTCCAACTCTTTCTGCATTTTTCCACCATGTCGCATAAATTTTTTTGTTGGTGAAAATTCACCTAATTTATGCCCCACCATTTCTTCAGATATCAAAACTGAAATAAAATCTTTTCCATTATGAACGCCAAAAGTAAAACCAATCATTTCTGGAGAAATAACCGCTCCGCGTGACCAAGTTTTAATCGGTGTTCGGTCTCCTGGTTTTTTATCTTTAATTTTTTTGATTAACCTTTCATCAATATAAGGTCCTTTTTTTAAACTTCTTGTCATATCATTATAAAATATTTATCTTCTCTTATGTCTACGCTTAATAATAAACTTATTGCTATATCTCTTTTTCTTTCGAGTTTTCTTACCTAAAGCTGGTTTTCCCCAAGGAGTTTTTGGATGTTTTAATCCAATTCCTTGTCGTCCTTCTCCTCCACCATGAGGATGATCTACTGGATTCATAGCTGACCCTCGCACACCCGGACGAACACCCATATGTCTTTTTCTTCCAGCTTTTCCTATTTTTATTAAATTATGTTCGAAATTACTCACTTGCCCAATAGTAGCATAACATTCTTCACTTACCAATCTAATTTCTCCTGAAGCTAACTTTATTTGAGCCATATTATCATCAATAGCTGTTAAAACAGCTCCTGATCCAGCACTTCTAATTATTTGCCCTCCCTTACCAGGAAAAAGTTCTAAATTAGAAATAACTGTTCCTGTAGGAATGTTCTTTATTTTAGCTCTATTACCTAATTTTACTTCGGCTTTTTCATCGGTAATAATCTCTTGTCCAATTTTTAAATCTTGAGGAGCTAAAATATAACGTTTATCTCCATCTGCATAATTAATCAAAGCAATAAAAGCACTCCGACAAGGGTCTCTTTCAATGGCCACTACCTTTCCCGGTACTCCAAATTTATTCTGTAAAAAATCTACTAAACGATAACGCTGTTTATGTCCACCTCCTTGATGACGCACCGATATTTTTCCTCTAGAACGTCCGGCTTTACTGGTTTTTTTGGCCAAAAGAGCCTTCTCTGGTTTTTTATCCGTCACCATAGAAGACTTAACAATCGACATATTCCGTCGTCCAGCTGTATTTTTTTTGTAAACTTTAACTGCCATTTTTTAGTGTTATAATTTCTTAAACTATTTACCTTTACTTTCTGCGTATAAATTAATACTATCTCCTTTTTTAAGGGTGACTATTGCTTTTTTATAGCTAGCTCTTTTTCCTTTTTTATTGCCTCTTATTTTAACTTTTCCAGGAACATTTATAGTGTTAACTGAAATTACAGTTACTTTGTATATTTTCTCAATCGCCTGTTCAACTTGTTTTTTAGTAGCCTTCCGTAACACCTTAAAAACGTATTTATTCATATCTACTGCCAAAGTAGTCGCTTCAGTAATCCATGGTTCAATTAGAATTTTAGAAGCTATATTCAAATTTTCAAATTTTCTATTAGTCGCCATCGTTATATTATATATATTAATTATTTTTTTCTTTATTCAATTTACCCTGTTCTTGACTTTGAACATATTTCTGATCTAAAAACTTTATTGATTCCTTACTCATCACTAAATATTTACTCTTTAACATAGCTACCACATTTAATTGCTCAGTAAAAATTTTAGTTACTCCTGCTATGTTCCGACTATATATTCTTAAATCTTTTTCTTTTAAAGTAAAAGAAAAGAGAGTTTTTCCTTGTATTTTCAAATTAGACATTAGTTTAACCATCTCTTGTGTTTTTTTTGTTGTTAATTCTAACTTGTCAACTATTTTAATTTCTCGATCTTTTAATTTACCGCTTAACACCATTCTAATAGCTTGGACAGTCATTTTTTTATTCACTTTTTGTTTATAATTACGATCATTTCTAGGACCGAAAACAATTCCCCCTTTTCTCCAAATAGGTGTTCTTACTGATCCTACTCGTGCCCGTCCAGTTCCTTTTTGCTTCCAAGGTTTAATCCCTGAACCTGCCCGTTCTCCTCTAGTTTTTGTATGAGCTAAAGTTTGTCGTTGATTGGCTGTGATAGCTACAAAAACCTGGTGGATTAAATCATCATTTCTTTTTAAACCAAAAACACTTTCGGAGACAACTATTTCCTCTATTTCTTTTCCTGCTTTATTATAAACTTTTAATTTCATATTTACTATATTAGCTGATAGAAAAAATAATTATTTATTTTCCATCTTTCTTATTTCAATTATATTACCAGGAATACCTGGCACGGCTCCCTTTAATCCTAAAATGTTTTTCTCTTTATCTACAAAAACAATTTCAATATTTTTTCCTGTTACTCTCACACCACCCATTCTTCCTGCCATTTTTCTACCTTTAACTACATGCTGAGGAAAGGCTGAACCAATAGACCCAGGAGCTCTTAAGTCATGCTTATGTCCATGCGTTTTTGGTGAACCAGCAAATTTGTGTCGCTTGACAACCCCTTGAAATCCTTTTGCCTTACTAACACCACTGACATTAACCAAATCACCTATTTTAAATAAACCAGCATCTAAAACATCGCCCTTTTTCCATTCGTTTTCTACTACTCTAAATTCTCTGTATAATTTTTTTCTTGGTGTTTTAGCAATCTCTAATTGAACCGCCTGATAACCATCTTTTTCTGCTTCTTTAATTAAATTTACCTTCGCCCCAACCTCAACAAGAGTCACATTTTGTGCTTCCTTTTCCGTATGAATGGTGGTCATTCCAATTTTCTTACCTAAAATGAATTTCATATTTTCTCAAAATTTAAATCTTTATCTTTTTACTTATTTTATAAATAAAATGAAAATAAAAAAACTGGACTCACCGCCAGTAAAAACTCTACGAAGTTTTTTCTACTCTGGTTAGTTGAGTATCCGTTTTCTTTTATAGATAAACGGACTTTAACTAATTATTTTATTATTTATTATTATTTCTATTAAAATTACATCTTAATCTCAATACTTACTCCTGCTGGCAAATCAAGATTAGTTAAACTATCAATCGTTTTAGGAGTAGAGTTGGCTATATCAATTAATCTTTTATGCACCCTCATTTCATATTGTTCTCGTGAATCTTTATGTACAAAAGTAGCCTTATTAACTGTAAATCTTTTAATTTCAGTCGGCAAAGGAACTGGTCCAGAAACACTAGCTCCAGATCTTTGGGCAGTTTCTACGATAAGCTTAGCGGATTGATCAATTATTTTATGATCATACGCTTTAATCTTAATCCTAATTCTTGGTTTTTCTTCTTCTACTTTCTTTATAGCCATTTAATTTTAATGATGAATTTTGTTTAATTATTTATACTCAATACAATAATCCATCTACTACAAATTTACTCTATAGAGCCTATCTTAAGAAGACAGGCTCTAAGAATAGACTTATTTTAAAATTTTAGTTACTACACCAGCTCCTACTGTCCTTCCACCTTCACGAATAGCAAAACGCATTCCTTCTTCCATCGCCACTGGAGCTCCCAATTTAACACTAAAATTCACCGTGTCTCCAGGCATCACCATTTCTGTTCCTTCTGGTAATATTACTTCTCCTGTTACATCAGTAGTTCTTACATAAAATTGAGGTTTATAACCTTTGAAAAATGGAGTGTGTCTTCCACCCTCTTCTTTAGTTAAAATATAAACTTCAGATTCAAACTCTGTATGTGGAGTAATACTTCCTGGCTTAGCTAAAACTTGACCTCTTTCCACATTTTCCTTTTTAGTTCCTCGCAATAATACACCAGCATTATCACCTGCTTCTCCCCTATCCAAAGATTTATTAAACATTTCAATTCCAGTAACTGTTGTTTTTGTAGTTGGTCGCAATCCAACAATTTCTACTTCATCATTAATATTAACTACTCCTCTTTCAATTCTTCCTGTTACTACTGTTCCTCGTCCTTCAATAGAAAAGATATCTTCAATTGGCATTAAATAATCTTTTTCAGTTTCTCTTACTGGATCAGGAATCTTTTCATCTAAAGCTTTAATTAATTCAGTAACTGGTTTAGCTGCTTCATCATCGACAGATTTTGTTTCCAAAGCTTTTAAAGCAGAACCACGAATAACGGCAGCCTTTTCTCCATCAAATTCATATTTAGTTAATAATTCTCTTACTTCAGCTTCTACTAAGTCTACTAACTCTGGATCATCTACCATATCTACTTTATTTAAGAAAACTACAATTTCTGGCACACCTACTTGTTTAGCTAAAAGAATATGTTCCCGTGTTTGAGGCATTGGACCATCTGTAGCCGCCACCACTAAAATAGCACCATCCATTTGTGCTGCTCCAGTAATCATATTTTTAATATAATCCGCATGTCCAGGACAATCAACATGAGCATAATGTCTTTTTCCAGATTCATATTCACAATGAGCAGTAGCAATAGTAATCCCTCTTTCTTTTTCTTCTGGAGCTTTGTCTATTTCATCTACATTTTTTTCTTTAGCATCTCCAGAAAAATTTAGCACATGCAAAATAGCCGCAGTCAAAGTAGTCTTGCCGTGATCAACATGACCAATAGTTCCTACGTTTACATGAGTTTTATTACGTTCAAATTTTTCCATTGCCATAGTTTTTACTTTTTATCGTAATTTTTACTTATGCCTTTTACAAGACATTCTGGAACAAAACACCAGATTCGTCGAAAAATTAACGAATTTTTATGATTATTAAATTAGTTATTCAATGTCTTAAAATTTTTCTTTTATTCACAAAAACTAGTCTTCTCTCTTTAAATAATTTTAGCAAGTTTTTTTATTAACCTTTTATTTCTCTAAATAGTTTTTTCATATCTAATCTCTTCTTCTTTTTTTTCACTCATTCCTTCTAAGCTTATCTCTGCTAAATTTTCTTCTTCCTGCATAACTTTCCAACTAGCAATATCATTGTTTATCTTATCAATCAGCTCTTGCTTTGTCAAGCCCTCCACACTAGATTGATTTATTTTTTTAAATTCTTTCAGCGTTAACAAAACATAATACTGCTCTTGATCTTCTAAGACAGCTTTACCTCCTAATAATTCTAAGGCTTCTTTTAATTTTTTATTCAACATAAAGCCAACCCTTTTTAATATTTTTTGTAACTTTATTTTAACCAATAAAAATAAGCCTGTCAAATAAAATCCACATTTTAAACAAAATCTATCTACTTATATCTAGCATATTCTTAAACTTATTTCTTCCAATCCACAATACTAAATCCTTGTCCTCGTTTTTTAATAACTACTTTCTGTCCCTCCTTCCATTTTAATTTTCTCACTTCGCCAATAGGCAAACTTACATAATAACTACCTCACGAACTTTGGATTTTTCGTATTAGTTCTTTGTTAATTTTTCTTCTCCCCATATATTTTTAAACTTATTTAATTATTAAGGTTTTCCTTAAGGATTACCCTAAGGAAATAACATTATATGTCTTTCTTAACTTAAGTTCTACCTCATCTAAACATTCAAATTAAATATGCAGGGTTTTACAATAAATTTTCCAATCAAAAAACAATTCTTTTCAGATTTGTTTTTAATATAGTTTTTCAAATAATAATTTTTTTGAAATTGACTA
>CAZWWQ010000013.1:0-9067 GCA_964637685.1 uncultured Bdellovibrionales bacterium
AAATTTCTTTTCAGAAATACAGCCGAAAGATTGAAAAGGTGATGTATAAAATGCCCTAACTCCATTTGAAATCAGGGCATATTATATTTCTACCTCCTTCTGCAATTTCATTGCAGTTTTTTTAAAAGTTCATCATGATCGCAAGAGCTATTGGTGGCAAGCCAACCTTCTCTGTGAATTATTCTTTGATCACCAAACGGCATAGCTGAACCATCCAGTGAGGTCATCTTGCCCCCAAATTCTTCAAGCAACAGGATGGCAGCCGCATAATCCCAGACATTCGCAGATTTCCCTTCTTGGGGAAAGTAAATCCCAGCATCAGCCTTTCCCATAAGAATAGAAACGATTTTAATGGTCAATGTTGAAACGGGGATGGGTTTTAATCCGCTTCTTTGAATTTTAGACCAGAATTCAGGAACTTGAATTTGCCTCGGACTCACTGCAATTTTTCTTGAACCGTCGCTCTGCACCTTTACAAGTAATGTATCTCCGCTACAAACCACTCCTTCTCCCTTGCAAGCTGATAACCTCAACTAGAAATATTTTTACTACGTTCTATAGCAATATATAATTTTATGTTTTACTACTCAATTTATAGTTTTTTATTTTTCATATAAAAAAACTCTTCCTGGATATTTACCAGAAATAGTTTTTTTAGGTTTCCAACCTTCAATGTGAAAAGCATAAGAAATAATTCTTGTTCCTGGTTTTAATTCTTTTTCAAATTTATCTTTTAACTTAAGCATTGCTAGAGGTGTAAGAAAGCAAAAAATAATATCTGCATCACTTAAGTCTTGCTTATAAAAGTTCTCTATATGAATGGTATTTTTTACCTTATGTAAACAAAGATTAATTTTTGCAAAAAAAACCAACGGCGGTGATAATTCAAAACCATAAACAGCTAATTTGAATTTTCTGGCTACAATTAGCATAACTCTTCCAGTTCCCGAACCTAAATCATAAAATTTTTCTCCTTTTTTTGTCTCACATTCAGCTAGAGCTTCAACAATAGCTTTCTTAGGAGAAAAAACAATTGGAGCACCTATTACAAAACCATAAATAGTTGGAACAATAATAATAGCAATGCAACACATCACAGATAAAAATAGGAATATTTCAAACATTTTTTATAAAAATTGTAGAGGGATGATTTCTCATCCCCATGTGGTTAAAGTTTCAACACTTCACAAGGAGATACGACAGTTATCTCTTATTATTACTTTGATCATAAGTGTATGGTAGCATAATTTAATATATTTAAAAAAGATTAAGCTAATCCAATATTGAGAAAATTTTTTTAGAAGGAGGAGAAATGAAAAAAATAATTTGTTTTTTCTTAGTTTTTTGACTTGTGGATAACTCTACTTATCAACATTCGTTTTTTAGCTTATAATAAAGTTACTATTAGATACTTTATCTAATTCTCTAAAAATTAAAAAAAAATGCCTATGAAAAATCACGGTAAAAAATTACTCATCTTATCAGCTTGCGCTTTAGTTGCTTTGGGAATTAGTTTTCCTAAAAGTTCCTTAGCTCTCTCTGGTAATCGCATTAGTAATACACCTATCAAGGTTTACACTCGTCAAGGTAATGATTGGTTTCTAGCTATAAGAAAAAGAACTGATGATAAAGGAGTTTTAAAAGTCAAAGATGTTCTTCCAGGAAAATACAAAATGGAAGTTTCTAATGATGATACTAAAACTGGACAAACTTTAGCTATTAACCTTAAAATGCTTGACGCCCAGGGTCGCAAAATCAGAAAGAAAATGGATGTTAATTTATACCAATATGTCAATAGTACTAAATATTCTATTGGTACCGTTCGCACTGATGAAGACGGTTGGATTAAAGTTTCAGGATTATCTTTAGGCACTGAATATCTTTTAGATTTGAACTCTGGTTCCTTTGTCCATAAAAAATATGGGGAATTAAGAATTAAAACTAAAGCTAAAATTGATCAAAGTGATTGGTTTCAAAGTTCTTATAAAAGAACTAGAAAAAACACTTTAGAAGTTATTAATGTTTTACCAGGAAAATATAAGTTTAGAGCAGTTAATGAACCATTAGGAAAAACTTTTACTTTACACGTTCGTTTATTATATAAAAATGGTAAAAAAGCTCGTAATGCTCAAGTAAAATTATACGCTTACAAAGGTGCAACTAAAATTTTACTTGGAAAATTAAAAACTAATACAGACGGATGGACTAAAATTCCTGGTGTTACTACTGGTACAGTTTATCGTATTTAATTATTTTAATTTTATTTTAAACTTTAAACTCTGATTTTTTAAAAAAGATACCTTAAGGTATCTTTTTTAGTTATTGCAAAATTCAGATATAACTTTTTTAGTATTTTTTAAAAATAATTAATTTTCATAGCTGTTTTTACTTCCTGTATAGTTCTTTGAGCTACTAATCGTGCTTTGACTGTACCATCTTTTAAAATTTTTCTCACTTGTTCAGGATTATTTTCTAATTCCTTTCTTTTTTTTCTAATAGGATCTAATAATTCTTCTAATACTTTCAACAAACGCTTCTTACATTCTACATCTCCCAATCCTCCATTCTGATAATGCTTTTTCATTTCAGCTACTAATTTCTTATCTTCATCAAAGGCATCCAAATATTCAAAAACTACATTACCTTTTATTTGACCCTTATCCGTTATTTTAAGATGATTTTTATCGGTATACATTTTCATTACTTTCTTTTTTACCTCCGCAGATGAATCAGATAACAAAATAGCGTTATTTAAAGATTTACTTGCCTTAGCTCTCCCATCTATTCCAGACAAACGAGCTTTGTTGGAAAGCTTAGCTTGACATTCTAACAACACTTTCTTACCTCCGCCATAAAGATTATTAAATTTACGCACAATTTCATTCACCTGTTCTAAAATTGGAAGTTGGTCTTCTCCTACTGGAATAACAGTTCCTTTGAAAGCCGTAATATCTGCTGTTTGACTCACAGGATAAGTTAAAAAACCTACTGGCACATTAGCTCCAAAACCTTTTTGTTGCATTTCATTTTTTACTGTTGGATTTCTTTGTAATCGCGCTAAAGTAACCAGATTTAGGAAAAAAAGGTTTAATTCAGCTAATTCAGCAACAGCTGATTGAATAAAAATAGTTGATTTTTTAGGATCTATACCCACCGCCAAATAATCTAAAGCTACTTCTAAAACGTTTTGACTGACTTTTTCTGGATCATCAGCGTTATCTGTTAAAGCTTGAGTATCCGCAATCATTATAAACTGCTTATATTTTCCAGTTTTTTGTAAAGCCACTCTCGTTTTTAGAGAACCTACATAATGACCTAGATGCAAATGGCCTGTTGGTCTATCACCAGTTAAAATAACTGGCTTAATTTTTTTTTCTAATTTTTCCATAATAAATTTTACTACTAATTTTATTTTTGAACTATCGCTTCTATTTTAATTTTTTAATTTCGGATAATAAAGCTGAGAGGATTTGTTTTTCGGGAACTGATTTTACTACCTTTCCTTTTCTAAAAATTGCTCCCATACCTTTACCACCAGCCACACCCACATCCGCTTCACGAGCTTCGCCCGGTCCATTAACCACACAACCCATCACTGCAATATGAATATCCTTATCAATAAACGCTACTGCATCTTCAACTTTTTTAGCTAAACCAATTAAATCAATTTCCGTTCGTCCACAAGTAGGACAACTCGTTACCGTAATTCCTCTTTTTCTTAATTCAAGTGATTTTAAAATTTCCCAAGCTACTTTAATTTCTTCCACTGGATCAGCTGTTAATGAAACTCGTAAAGTAGCTCCAATTTTATCATAAAGCAAAATACCTAAACCGACTGACGACATAATAGTCCCTCGAAAAATTGTTCCTGCCTCTGTTACTCCAATATGCAAAGGATAATCAACTTTTTTTGCCAATAAACGATACGCCTCTACTGTTCTCTCTATATCAGAAGCTTTTAAAGAAATTAAAATATTTCTAAAATTATACTTTTCTAAAATTTTAATGTGACGCATGGCTGACTCCACCATACCTTTCGCCGTGGCTTTATTCTTATATTTTTTTAAAATTTCTTTTTCAATTGAACCACTATTAACTCCAATTCTAATGGGCACTTTATTTTTTTTACAAGCCATCACCACTGCTTTTACTTTTTCATCTGAACCAATATTACCTGGATTAATTCGTACTTTATCCACACCTTGCGCTATGGATTCTAAAGCTAACTTGTAGTCAAAATGTATATCTGCTACTAAGGGAATATGGATACGTTTTTTAATTTTTCCTAAAGCTTTCGCTGCTTTCATATCTGGAACTGCCACCCGAATAATTTCACAACCAGCTTTTTCCAATTGTAAAGTTTGTTTTACCGTAGCTGCCACATCCCGAGTATCAGTATTACACATAGACTGAACCCGCACTGGATTATTACCACCTAATTTATAGGGACCTACCTTAACTACTTTTGACTTATAATTACGCATAAAATAATTATTAAAAAATTATTAACCCAATTGAATATTAATTTCTGGATAGTATTGTTGTAAAATTTTTTCTACTTGGACAGCTTTTTCTTTCTTGCTAAAAATTCCTACTACCGTTGGACCTTTGCCACTTAAAAAAGATCCTGATGCACCCAAAGAAATTAACATTTTTTTAATTTCCCTTATTTGAGGATACTTCTCTTCGGCAATTAAGTCAAAATCATTATATAGTAAACCTCCGATATTTCTCTTTTCTTTAAGAGCAATTATCAATTTTTGAGATATATTAACTCTTTGCTTATCTTCCATAAATTTTAGTTTTTTATCTAATTCTTGATAAGCCCAAGGTGTGCTAATTTTACCTTTTAAGTTTATTACTAATACACTTAAAGAAAAAGGGATATTTATAGATTTCAATTTTTCTCCCATCCCTTCAACATAAGCTATTTTTTCTTTTTGAATAAAAAAAGGAATATCCTTTCCTACTCGTGAAGCTATTTTTATTAATTCTGATTGAGTAAGCAAATTTTGAAAATATTTATTTAACGCCAAGAGAGTACTAGCTCCATCTGAACTACCACCACCCAAGCCAGTTGCCACTGGAATATGTTTATCTATTTTTATTTTAAAACCAACAGTTTTTTTAGTAGCTCGAAAAAATTCTTGCGCTATTTTAAAAACAATATTTTCTTTATTAGTAGGAACTTCTGCTTGATTACATATAATTTGCCAATCTTTTTTTTGAGAATAAAAAGTAATTTCTATCTCATCACAAAGATTGTTTAGTTTTAGCATTACCGAACGTAATTGATGATAACCATTGGGTAATTTTTTAATAATTTCCAAAGTTAAATTTACTTTAGCTGGAGCTTTTATCTTCATCATTTATCTTTTTTAATTAAGCTAACTATAGCTAGCGATTGAATTCCTTCACCTCGACCAAAAGCTGTTAACTCTTCCCCTGAACTAGCATTGATACTAATACGCCCTTCCTCTGTTTCTAACAATTTAACTAAATTTTCTTTCATTGCTTGTTTCAATAGGCTAATTTTAGGTCTCTGACACTCTAAAGAAATACCTACATTGTTTATTTGATAACCTGCAGTTTTTATATGTTTCACTGCTACTATTAAATATTCTTGACTATCTATTATTCCCTGCTTTCTCATTTTATCACTGTAAGAAAAAAATGATACACCTCCAATCGCTTGTTCTAAAGCTCTACATAAACTATGAATAATCACATCAGCATCTGAATTACCTAACAATCCTTTTTCTTTTGGAACCTCTATTCCCGCTAAAATTAGTTTTTTAGCTGGATCTGAAGAAAACTTATGGCTGTCTTGACCTAAACCTACTCTAAACATTTTTTAAATCTAAATAAATTATTTTTTCCTTCCCTTAATTATTAGTTGCGCTAAAGCTAAATCCAAAGGCGTAGTTATTTTAAAATTATTTTCTGAAGCCAAAACAATTTTCACCTTTTTACCTAATTTTTCCACTAAAGAAACATCGTCTGTTCCTAAAAATTTTTTCTTTCGTGCTTGTTCAAAGGCTTGCTTAGCTAAAGAAAATTTAATTACTTGCGGTGTTTGCATATTCCATAAATTATCCCGATCAATAACTCCTAACGACAAGCCTTGCCGATTAACCTTTCTAATTGTATCCTTAGTTTTTTGAGCTACCACACTGGCTCCATATTTTTCAGCTGCCAATAAAGACTCTTTTATTTCTTTCTTAGTTACAAAAGGATTAGCTCCATTATGGAAAACTAACTTAACTTTTTTCTTGTCTCTAATTATTTTTTCTACATATTTTAAACCATTAAAAGCCGAATCTTGTCTTTCCTTTCCACCTAAAACAATCCCTTTTATTTTTTTAAATTGATATTTTTTTACTAAGCGTTCAAAAAATATTTTATCGGTTTCTCCTACTACTAAAACTATACTCGTTATTTCTTTAGATTCTTCAAAAGATTTTATAGTATAAAAAATAATTGGTTTTTGACCTATCCTTAATCTAACTTTATTTTTATTAGCTTTCATTCTTTTACCTTTTCCTCCAGCTAAAATAATAGCGGTATTCATAAGTTTATTTTATTTAAGTTTTTTCCAAAATTTTTCTGTTTCTTTTCGTGTTTCTGTAATAGCTTTTTCAATATCTTTCAATTTTGGATTTTTAATATTCTGATGTTTATCCATAACTTTTTTTATAATTTTTGGAATATCTCCTAATTGACATTCTTCTTGTAAAAATTTATTGACCATAAAATCATTAGCTGCATTCATCACTGCTGGTAAAGTTCCTAGCTCTTGAGCCGCTCTTAAAGCTAAAGCCAAAGAAGGAAAACGTCTTAAATCAGGTTTTTTAAAGGTTATTTTTCGAGAGAAAAAATCAAATCTTTTAATTGGAGCTTCCCAACGTTCTGGGTAAGAAAGTGCATACTGGATAGGTAAACGCATATCTGGTTCAGAAATCTGAGCTATAATACTAGCATCTGAATATTCTACCATTGAATGCACTAAACTTTCAGGATGGATAACAACTTTAATCTTTTCTACTGGAATATCATACAACCACATAGCTTCAATAACTTCAAAACCTTTATTCATTAAAGTAGCCGAATCAATAGTGATCTTCTGACCCATACTCCACGTTTTATGACCTAAAGCTTCCTTTACTGTAGCTTTTTTAATTTCTGAAGCAGTTTTATCTCTTAAAGCTCCACCTGAACAAGTAATAATTAAGCGATGAATATCTTTTTTTCTCTCTCCATTTAAACATTGAAAAAGAGCGCTGTGTTCAGAATCAATTGGCATTAAATTAATTTTGTTTCTTTTCACTGCCCTCATCACTACTTCACCAGCTGATACTAGTGTTTCTTTATTAGCTAAAGCAATATTTTTTTTCCTTCTTATAGCTTCCATTGTAGCTCTTATTCCTGATAAACTCACCAAAGAATTTACCAAAGTATCATATTGAGGTAAAGATGCGATTTTAATTGAAGCTTTTTCGCCCAAAAAAACAGGCACTTTAACCTGTTTCTCTAATTCTTTTCCTTTTTTTTCATCTGCAACACCTACAAATTGAGGGCGATATTTTTTTATTTGTTGCTTAAGCAATGTTATATTCTTATTAGCACTTAACGCTATAATTCTAAATTTGCCTGGATTTTTATCTACCACCTCCAAAATTTGCGTCCCTACATTACCAGTACTCCCCAAAATAGCTAGTTTTTTCATAATCTTTAAATTAAGGTTAATTAAAATTTACTTCAGTATACCACGTTCATATCAATTTTTACAAACGATAAATTATTATTAATTGTACAGATATTATAAATAATTGATTTTTTAATCTCATTATGTCATTATTAATTTATAATATTATTAAACATTATGAAACAATCACAACTTTTTACTAAAACTCAAAAATACGTTCCTAAAGATGAGCTTAGTTTAAATGCTCAATTGCTTATTCGGGCTGGTTTTATTGATAAAGAAATGGCTGGAGTTTATTCTTTCTTACCACTTGGCTTAAAAACTCTCAATAAAATAATAGCTATTATTCGTCAAGAAATGAACGCTCTTGGAGGACAAGAAGTTTTTCTAACGGCTCTTCAAAATCCAGAACTCTGGAAAAAAACTAATCGCTGGAATGATAAAGAAGTAGATGTTTGGTTTAAAACTAAAATTAAAACTGGCGGAGAAATTGGTTTAAGTGTTACCCATGAAGAACCTTTGACTAATTTAGTCAAAAAACATATTCATTCTTATAAGGATCTTCCTCAATATATTTATCAATTCCAAAATAAATTCCGTAACGAAAAACGAGCCAAGTCTGGCATTATGCGCAGTCGTGAATTTATAATGAAAGACCTTTATTCTTTTTCACGCACTCAAAAAGAACACGAAAAATTTTACGAAAAAATTAAAGAATCTTACATTAAAATTTTTAATCATTTAGGCATTGGCAAACAAACTTATTTAACTTTTGCTAGCGGAGGAAGTTTTTCCCGTTATTCTCATGAATTTCAAACAATTTGTAAAGCTGGAGAAGATACTATTTATATAGATAAAAAAAAGAATATTGCTATCAATAAAGAAGTTTATACTGATAAGGTTTTGACTGATCTAGCAATAAATAAAAATAATTTAGAAAAGGTTAAAGCAGCCGAAGTAGGAAACATTTTCTCTTTAGGCACTAAATTCTCTGATGCTTTTAATTTAATTTATCAAGATAAAGAAGGTAGAGATCAAAAAGTTATTATGGGATCTTATGGAATTGGACCAGCTAGAGCTATGGGTATAATAGTAGAATTATTTTCTGATGAAAAAGGTATTATTTGGCCAGAATCTGTAGCTCCCTTTAAAGTTCATCTTATTAGTCTTGAAAAAAACGAAGAAGCCGAAAAAATTTACCAAAAACTTCTTCAAAATAATTTAGAAGTTCTTTATGATGACCGCAACATACAAGCTGGCAATAAATTTGCCGATGCTGATTTGATTGGTATTCCTTATCGTTTAGTTATCAGTAAGAAATCATTAGCTAGAGGTGGTGTAGAAATCAAGAAAAGAACTGAA
>CAZWWQ010000014.1:0-7110 GCA_964637685.1 uncultured Bdellovibrionales bacterium
ATTATGTAAAAATATAGCTGAAATAGAAGATTATTATCAAATTTGGATAAAAAGAAAAAATCAAGAAGACTATGGAATTGATGGAGTGGTGATTAAAATTAATGCAGGAGAAATTCAAAAATCTTTAGGTTATACGGGAAAAGCTCCACGTTGGGGAATTGCTTATAAATTTCCAGCGGAGAGAGTTGCAACAGTAGTAGAAGCTATAAAAATTCAAGTGGGTCGGACAGGAGCACTTACTCCTTTGGCTCATTTAAGACCAGTAAAAGTTGATGGCTCTACTGTTAGCAGGGCTACTTTACATAATGAAGACGAAATAAAAAGATTGGATATTCGTATTGGTGATACAGTAGTAATTCAAAAAGCGGGAGATGTTATTCCAGAAATAATAAAAGTTTTAGTTAATCTTAGAACGGGACAAGAAAAGAAATTTTCAATGCCTCAAAAATGTCCTATTTGTGGTAGTCCTGTGAAACGTTTATCCATGGCGATGCGATCACCAAGAGAGGGTAAGGATTCTACCACTATAACTAAGGTAACTAGTAAAAAAAGTGCAGCGATATATTGTACTAATCCTCAGTGTTTCGCAGTAGAAAAAGAAAAAATAATTCATTTTGTAGCTAAAAAAGGATTTAATATTGAAGGGATGGGAGAAAAAATTGTGGCCCAATTAATTAATGAAGGATTAATTTCTAATGTGGCAGAAATATTTGAACTCAAAAAAGGTGATTTAGAATCACTGGAACGCTTTGGAGAAAAATCAGCAAATAATCTAATTCAAGCGATTGAGCAAAGTAAAAAAATTGAATTGCCCAAGTTACTAATGGCTTTAGGAATTAGATATGTGGGAGAAGAAACTACCTTTTTAATAGTGCATAATTTAACTAAATTATGCAAAAAGAAAATAATTAGGTTAATGGATATTATAAATTGTTTTTCTCAAATTAGAACTAATGACTGGTTACAAATTAAAGGTATTGGAGAAAAAGCTGCTCAGAGTTTAGTAGCTTGGTTTCAAAATAAGGACAATCTAAAACTTTTAATTACAATGGAAAAACAAGGGGTAAAAATAAAAAATGTTTCTAAGATAAATAATTTTTCTAAAAATAAACAAAAACTAAAGAATTTGGTTTTTGTTTTAACCGGAGAATTGAAAACCTTTACAAGAGAGGAAGCAAAGGATATGATAAGAAAAGAAGGTGGAAGAATAACCAATTCTGTTAGTCAAAATACAGATTTTGTAATAATAGGAAAAAAGCCAGGAAGTAAATATCAAAAAGCTCAAGAATTGGGTGTAGAGGTAATTACGGAAAATGATTTTCAAAAAATGTTAAAGTAAATTTTAAAATATTCAAAAAAATGCTTACTCAAAAAGAAGTAAAACATGTTGCCTCTCTAGCGAGAATAGGAGTAAATAAAAAGGAAATTAAAGAATTAGAAAAAAATTTATCGGTGATTTTAGATTGGATAAAAAAATTAAAAAAAGCGGATGTTACTGATGTTGATCCATTAGAACATATTACAGAAAGAGAAAATATAATGAGAGAAGATAAAGTAAATATTTTTGAAAGTAGTGTAGCTTTAGTAGATTTATTTCCAGAAAAAAAAGATGGTTATGATAAAGTAAGGAGTGTTTTATAGAGAATCAATTTTAGTAGAGGTTTAATTTCTACTTATTGTTATACTGAACTTCTATTGTTTTATAAAAAGTGATAGTAATAGAAGACAGTTTTAAAACAAATTTAGGATAACAAGTAATAATTAAGGACAATAACAAATTATAAAAATCTAATAAGATGATTAGAGAAATCCATCAAAAATTAATAGCTGGAAAAACAACAGCGGTAAAATTAACAGAGGAATATTTTAAAATAATTGATAAAGAAGATAAAAAAATTAATGCGTATTTAACTTTGTCTCGTGATTTAGCTTTAAAACAAGCTAAGGAAGTGGACGAAAAAATAAAACGAGGAGAAAAAATTTCTTTATTGGCAGGAATTCCTGGAGCGATTAAGGATAATATTTGTTTAAAAAATATTAGAGCTACTTCAGCTTCTAAGATACTAGATAACTATATAGCTCCCTATGATGCGACAGTGATTGCTAAATTAAAAAAACGGAATGCTGTAATGTTAGGGAAAACTAATTTAGATGAGTTTGCTATGGGGTCTTCAACGGAAAATAGCGGTTATTTTCCAACTAAAAATCCACATGATTTAACACGAGTTCCGGGTGGTTCTTCAGGCGGTAGTGCTGCTGCTGTGGCGGTCGGAGAAGCTGTTTGGGCTCTAGGTTCTGATACGGGAGGTTCTATTCGTCAGCCAGCTTCTTTTTGTGGTGTGGTGGGTTTGAAGCCAACCTATGGACGAGTTTCTCGTTATGGACTAATGGCGTTAGCTTCTAGTTTGGATCAAATTGGACCACTAACGCAAACAGTTGAAGATGCTGCTATAGTTTTGAGTGCTATTGCAGGAAGGGATAAGATGGATACCACTTCTACTCCTGGTTATGATAAAAAATATGAAGATTATTTAACGGGAGAAGTAAAAGGACTAAAAATTGGAATAGTAAAGGATTACCTAGATGAATTAAAGGGAGAAACTAAAGAAATAATAGAAAAAGTAATAGCTCAATATAAGCAGATGGGAGCTCAAATTAAAGAAATAGAATTGCCCTATGCTGATTATGCCTTGGCTACTTATTATATTATTCAACCTTCTGAGGCTAGTTCTAATTTAGCTCGTTACGACGGAATAAAATATGGAAGGCGAGTTAACGACGAAAAAGATTCTCAATTAGAAGCTAATGGATTACCGAGAACATTGTTAGAAACTTATTTAGATACTCGTCAATATACTTTAGGTAAAGAAACTAAAAGAAGAATAATGTTGGGAACCTATGCTCTTTCGGCGGGATATTATGAAGCCTATTACATCCGTGCTCAAAAAGTAAGAACCTTAATTAAAAAAGATTTTGAAAAAGTTTTTCAGTCGGTAGATTTAATTTTGACTCCGACTACTCCTACACCAGCCTTTAAAATTGGAGAAAAAACTGATGATCCTTTACAAATGTATCTAGCTGATATTTTTACGGTTACAGCTAACATTGCTGGAGTGCCAGCTATTTCTGTTCCAGCTGGAAAAATAAAAATGGGGAAGAAAAAATTGCCTATAGGTTTTCAGTTAATGGGGAAATGGTTTGATGAAGAAAATTTATTGCGAGCGGCTGATGCTTGGGAAAAATATCCGTCAAAATAAAAATCAAAAAATTAAAATTTATGGATAATTTATTTTATGCTACGGAACAACTAGTTTTAAATATTTATCACTCTAATTTTTTTGCAGTGTTAAAATTTTTAGCCGGTATTTATGTTAGTGTTCTTATCGTGGATGTAATACTGTTACTTTTCCAACGGGGTCTAGCAGGGGATATTCGGGATACTTTTATTGGTATGAATGTTCCTGCAGAGATAACTACTCGCAAAAAACAATTGATAAAAAAATGGGACAAAATTCGCTTAAAAGCTCAAGATGAAAATGAGTCGGTTCGTAAAGTGGCTATTATTGAAGCCGATAATATTATTGACGATTTAATTAAAAGGATGGGTTATCCAGGAGAAAATATGAAGGAGCGATTGGAAGGAATTATTCCTGGACAACTTGAAAATATTGAAGAATTAAAACAAGCTCATAAGGTAAGGAATAAGATTATTCATAACCAGGATTTTGCTGTTTCTATTCAAGAAGCTCAGAAAATATTAAGTTATTACGAAAAATTTCTAGAATATTGTGAAGTTCTGCATTGACAATCTAAAAAAAATAATCTAGAATAAACAATAGTTTTTCTCAAAAAATATTATCGCGGGGTGGAGCAGTCTGGTAGCTCGAGTGGCCCATAACCACTAGGTCGTCGGTTCGAATCCGACCCCCGCAACAAAAGACAAGAAAATGTGTTGAGCCGGCGTAGCTCAGTTGGTTAGAGCGATGGACTCATAAGCCATAGGTCAGAGGTTCAAATCCTCTCGTCGGTACGCTATTACGCTAAATAATTTATGGGGGCGTAGCTCAGTTGGTTAGAGCGACTGCCTGTCACGCAGTAGGTCGTCGGTTCGATTCCGATCGTCCCCGCCAAAAAAACTTCTCAAAAGAGTTGTTTTTTAATTGAATAATACAGCTTCTTGCAGATAACTATTTTTTTGGTATAATAAAAATATGCCTCCTATTCTCTTCAACAATTTAACAGAAAAAAATAAATCTGATGCGGTTAAGAGATTAATTCAAGAAAGTTCACCGCGGTCAGATTTTTTCCTCATGGTTATTTTATCTATTCTGATGGCCACTTTTGGTTTGCTTTTAGATAGTGATTCAGTGGTGATTGGGAGTATGCTTATCGCACCGATTCTTTTTCCTATTATGAGTGTTTCTTTGGGCATTACAATGTCTGATTTTAAACTAATATCTCGTTCTTTTTATACTTTAATTAAATACGTTTCTTTTGGTATTTTTGCTTCGGCCTTAGTAACAATGTTTTTTAGTAATAGTCCAGAGGTTAGTGCTTCCCAAAATTTATTGATGAATATAAAGCCTTCTCTAATCTATGCGGCGATTGCAGTAGTGGCAGGAATAGCTGCTTCTTTTTCTATGGTGAAGCCACTTTTAAATGATATGCTTCCGGGAGTGGCTATTTCAGTGGCTTTAATTCCGCCTTTGGCAGCCACTGGTATTGGGATCGCACGGTTTAATTGGCTTATCATCAGTAGTGCTTTCGTACTTTTTGTGGTTAACTTTGTGGGAATTATTTTTGCTAGTATGATGGTTTTTTCTTTAATGAATTTATATCTCAAAAGAAGAGTAGCCCAATTGGAAGTAATTAAAGAAGATAAATCTATAAAAAAAGAAATCCAAAGAGCGAAAGAGAGATAAGGGAAGTAGCTAGTAAAAGTATTTTGTGTGACAGCTAGTTTGACTAAGCTGTTTTTAAAATGAAGTTAAATAGTTGCCAAAAGAGCCTAAATAAACTATAATTAGACAGTAATCTTGAGATAGTGAATATCTTAAAGGTTATTAAATAAATAGAAAAGGTAAAGTTTTTTTTAAAATAGGATTAAAATAATAGTTATATGACGCTCAAAGTTTATATTTGGGGTATGCGTATCATCACGCTACTTTCTCTGATGGCACTGGGAATAGTAATTTTTTATGTTAATCCTGAAAGCGCAGGTATCTTTGGAGTGGTTCTTTTTTATCTGATTATTTTTTTTGTTTTAAGTGGAATTTTTAATTTATTTTTACTTTTTATACGGAAAAAATTATTAGGTAAAGAAATGGTGGCTATTAACGTGGGATTAAGTTTTCGGCAAGGAATATTAGTGGCTATTTTTTGTTTAATTATTTTAATCTTACAAAGTTATAGAATTTTAGTTTGGTGGGATGCCTTATTATCATTAGGAGGAGTATTTTCAATAGAACTATATTTTTTAAATAGAGATTAATTAGTTTCAATAAATTTTTTATAAACTATTATGTCAAAGAAAAAAGGATCTACAATAGAAAATGAATATACAGCTAAATCAATTCAAGTCTTAGAAGGATTAGAACCGGTAAGAAGAAGGCCAGGTATGTATATTGGTGGGACGTCTAGTGAAGGATTACATCACTTAATTTGGGAAGTAGTTAATAATTCAGTAGATGAAGCGATGGCTGGATATTGCCAAAACATTGAGGTGCATCTTTTGCCAGAGCATGTAGTAGAAATTACTGATGATGGGCGGGGTATTCCCATAGAGCGCCATCCACAAACTAAAAAATCTACACTGGAAACAGTGCTAACGGTTTTGCATGCAGGGGGAAAATTTGGTGGTAATGGTTATAAAATATCAGGAGGATTGCATGGAGTAGGAATTTCAGTAGTCAATGCACTTTCTGATTGGCTTCATTGTGAAGTGAAAAAAAATGGAAAAATCTACGCTATGGATTTTAAAAGAGGAGATCCTAAAAGTAAGAATCCTAAAATTATTGGTAAGACTAAAGAAACAGGAACGAAAATATCTTTTCAAGCTGATTCAGAAATTTTTCCTGAGATAAAATATAATTGGGAAAAGATTTTAAAATATCTTCGCCAGCAATCATACCTAACCAAGGGTTTAAGTATTAAAATTTATGATGAACGTGAGAAAAAAAATAAAAAAGCTTATGGGTTTCTTTTTGATGGTGGTTTAGTATCGTATATAAAATTTCTTAATCAAGGAAAGGAAGTGAAGAATGCAATGCCTTTTTATGTGGATAAGACAAGGAAAGATATTTTGGTAGAAGTAGCTATGCAATACACAGATAGTTATAAAGAACATATGGTTTCTTTTGCTAACAATATTTTTACTCCAGAAGGAGGAATGCATGAAGCTGGGTTTAGAGCGGCTTTAACAAGAACAATAAATAGTTACGCTAGAAAAACAGGAATACTTAAAGAGAAAGATGCTAATTTTACAGCTGAAGATTTTCAAGAAGGATTGACAACAGTGATTAGCGTTAAATTAAAAAATCCTCAATTTGAAGGACAGACAAAAGCAAAGCTAGGAAATGGAGAAGTGAGAGGAGTTGTTTCTGGTATTATTTCAGAAGCTTTGGCTGAGTATTTAGAAGCACATCCTAATAATGCTAAAGCCATAATTTCTAAAATTATTTTAACTTCTAAAGCCCGAATTGCGGCTAGAGCGGCTAAAGAAGCGGTAATCAGAAAAGGAGCTTTAGAAGGAATGACATTGCCAGGAAAATTATCAGATTGTTCTAGCCGAAATGCAGCTGAATCAGAATTGTATATTGTAGAGGGAGACAGTGCTGGTGGAAGTGCTAAACAAGGACGTGATCGAAAATTTCAAGCCATTTTACCATTAAGAGGGAAGTTAGTGAATGTAGAAAAAACAACTTTGGATAAAGTAGTAAAGGCGGACACACTAAAGCCAATCATTATTGCTCTAGGAGCAGGCATTGGTGAGAGTTTAGATATAGATAAATTACGTTATCATAAAATAATTATTATGGCTGATGCTGATGTGGATGGATCACACATTAGAACTCTTTTACTAACTTTTTTCTATCGTTACTTTGAAGATTT
>CAZWWQ010000014.1:7210-8975 GCA_964637685.1 uncultured Bdellovibrionales bacterium
GGTTTAAATATACAGCGGTATAAAGGTTTAGGAGAAATGAATCCTGAACAATTATGGGAAACAACTATGGATCCGGAAAATAGAGTAATGCTTCAAGTTAAGATTGAAGATGCTGAAGCAGCGGATAAAATGTTTGATGTTTTGATGGGATCAGAAGTAGAACCACGCCGAATATTTATTCAAACTCACGCCAAAAGTGTAAAAAACCTAGATGTTTAAAAAGGAAAAAAACAATATAAATCCTTCTCAATAAGCAACAACAAACAGCTAAGTCTTGCCTGGCTGTTTGTTTTGTCTGCTCTGTGGATAACTCTCTCTTTTTTTTTCTTGTTGAAGCTAACAATAGATGGTATAATTTAAACAAATAATAAAATAAAAATTTAACTGAATCAATGGGTAGAAAAGTCAGTTTAATAAACTATAGTAATACCAAAAAAGAAACTAATTTATTAGCTAAGTCAAAATCAAAGAAGAATTTGACTCGGTTTTTCATGATTTTAGCTTCCGCAATAATCATCTTACCGTTGCTTTTTATAGGAACTTACCTAACTAAAAACTTTATCCAAAACTATGTTAATAAAGAGAATCTACCTAAGATTTCAGTTCAAGCTAAAAAGTTTAATTCCCAAATTATCAATGAAAGTACTCCATTAGGACAAGTAGCAGCGGCGGAAACTAACAATTCTCAAGGAAGAGTTTTAGCTAGTGAAAATTATAAAATAAACACAGTCAATTTGGGTGGTAGTGTAGCTGTTATTTCTAAACAGCAGAACCTACCCCTAAAGATTGAAAATATTAAATCTAAATCATTCATCAATAATAATAAAAATGAAGTCTATCTGGTAGTTTCTTGGACAACTAACAAAACAGCTATTTCTCAATTAAATTATGCAAAAAATAATGGTCAAGATCCACAAACAATTAAAGAAAATTCTTATGGCTTTAATCATAGCGTAGTGATTTCTGGTCTTGATCCAGGAACTTCTTACATTTATCAAATTGAAAGTACTGATCAATGGGGTAACTCTCAAATATCTAAATATTTTGGAATCTATACAGCCTCTAATCCACTTTCTGTTTTTGACCTCATTTCTAATGCGGTGGGGGAGACTTTCGGTTGGGCTATTAAAAAATAATGTTTAGTTTTACATTTAATGAAAACTAAGATTAAAAATAAATACCATATTTTTTTGTTCGTGATGGTAGTGACCATATTATTAGGCACGGCTTTTTTAAAGTTGACTACTGTCCAAGCTGCCAGTGCTGACCAAATAGAACTAACGGCTTTAATTGTTAACAAAGAAAACCAAGAAATTACCAACAAAGAATATCCAGTTACTTTTACTATTTACAATACTGATAGAACTGATGCAACACAACCAATAGGCGTTCCTCTTTGGCAAGAAACTCAAAAAGTAAATATCGAAAATGGAATTCTAAGAGCTTATCTAGGAGCGATTAATCCTCTAAAAGGAAAATTAAACTTTTCACAAAATAATTATTACATCGGTATTAAAATTGATACTGATTCAGAAATGATACCAAGAGAAAAGATGGGAGCTGTTCCAGTAGCTTTAAACTCTTTTAATTCAGAGAGTGTTGCTGGAGCTATCCCAGGCACTGAAGTTGGTAACTTACTAATTCTAGGAAAAAAAGGAAAAATAGATATTAAAAGTATCCCCACTGGTACTGGTAAGAACCAATTAGTTTTAGGCAATGATTCTCGTCTTAGTCCTAACTTATCCCTTGCTGGAGAAGACTATGC
>CAZWWQ010000015.1:0-8690 GCA_964637685.1 uncultured Bdellovibrionales bacterium
ATTATGAGTTTAGAAATAATTTAAATAAAATAGTAACGTAACTAAATTTATGGAGAAGGTAAAAAACAAAATGAAACAAGATTTAGAAAAATATAAAAATCTTGTAGATAAACAACTGAAGATCTTTTTTAAAAAACAGATAAAAAAAAGTCAACAAATAGATAAATCAGCGGAACAAGCAATGAAAGCCATAGAGGAGTTTACTTTAAGAGGTGGAAAAAGAATTAGGGCAGCCTTGATTTTTTATGGATACAAATGTTTTTCTGACCAGAAATTAGAAGAAGTCATTAAGGCTTCAATGATTATGGAATTAGTACAGACATATCTTTTGATTCATGATGATATTATGGATAGAGATGATTTAAGGAGAGGTGGTAATACAATGCATAAAATTTTTGAGAAAAATAGTGAAAAAGAATTTCATTTTAAAAAAGATGATCAAGAAAGAGAACACCTTGGTCGATCACTGGCTATTATAACAGGTGATATTTGTAGTGCGTTAGCTGGTAATATTATATTAGAAAGTAATTTTAAAAATAAAAATTTAGCAGTGAGAAAATTAAATGAAATAATTGTAAAGGTAAATTATGGACAAATAATTGATGTTCGTTCAAATTATAAAAAAAAGTTTTCCGAGGCAGAAACATTAAAAGTGTATAGTTTAAAAACTGGTACTTATACGATTGAGGCTCCATTAATAGTAGGAGCTATTTTAGCAGGAGCTCAAGAAAAAGAGATGAGACCATTAAAAAAGTATGCTCAATATTTAGGATTAGCTTTTAATATTCAAGATGATATATTAGAATTGTTTGGCAATAAAAAGAAACTAGGTAAAACATTCGGGTCTGATTTAAAAGAAGGAAAGAAAACTTTATTGATAATAAAATCTTTTGAAGAAGCTAATGCCCAAGATAAAAAGTTTATTCAAGAAAAATTAGGAAACAAAAATTTAAAACAAAAGGAAATAGAAAAATTTAAACAAATTATGATAAAAACGGGTGCGCTTGATTATTGTCGAAAAGAAGCTCAAAAATATATTATTCAAGCTAAAAAAGCTTTAAAAAAAATTAATTATAAAAAAGAAGGGCAACAGTTTTTGGAATGTATTGCCGATTATATGTTAGAAAGAGAGCATTAGTAAAACAGTAGTAGCTTGTTTGTAGGTAGAAGAACGTTAACTTAAAAGTTATCCACAGGCAAGAGAAAAGAGCCTAAAAATGGTTACTCTTAGAGGGGTTGGCATTTTTTTTGATTGTGTTACAATAGGATGTAGTTACACAATATATTGTATTTAATCCTATTTTATAACTATTTATTACTTAAAATAATGATCTGTCCTTTTTGTAACAACCCAGATACAAAGGTTATTGATTCTCGTGATACTAATGAGGGAAAAATAACTCGAAGACGCAGAGAATGTTTAAAATGCCAAGCTCGGTTTAGTACTTATGAAGAAGTAGAGCTTTTACGTTTAACTGTAATTAAAAAAGATAAAACTAAAATTGATTATGATAAAACTAAAATTGAAATTGGTATTAGAAAAGCTTTAGAAAAAAGACCTATTTCTAATGAAAGAATTGCTAAGCTGATGGGTGATATTGAATATTGTTTACAATCGTTAGAAAAATCAGAAATAACTACTAGAGAAATTGGAAAACTAGTGTTAAAAAAATTACGTCAATTAGATGAAGTAGCTTATGTTCGTTTTGCTAGTGTTTATAAATCATTCGGAAGTATTAAAAGTTTTAAAAAAGAATTAGATACATTTGATAAATAATTAATAATAACTAATTGTGAAGTTATGAAGGAAAAACAAAAAAAGGGGAAGACGACAAAAACTAAAAAGAAAAAAGTGGTAGCTCAGAAAAAATCACGTAATGCTATCAGAAAAGTAATAAAAAGAAATGGAGAAACAGTTTCTTTTAAACAGCAAAAGATTGTTCAAGCAATTTATAAATCTTTTAAAGAAACAAAAGAAGCAGGTTTAAAAGAAGCTAAAAAAGTAGCTCAGAAAGTAATTCAAACATTAAATAGAAATGTTAAGCCAGGTTATATTCCACATATTGAAGAGATTCAGGACGTAGTAGAAAAGGTGCTTATGATTTTAGATTTTGAAGAAACAGCTAAGGCTTATATACTTTATCGTGAGAAAAGAAGTAAAACTCGTGAAACAGAAGAATCAATTTCTAATGCTGTTAGTTTAATTGATAATTATATTAAAGAGCTTGATTGGCAAGTAAAAGAAAATGCTAATATGGCGTATTCTTTACAAGGATTAAATAACTATATTTCTTCTATTGTTTCTAGTAAATATTGGATGGATAGGGTTTATCCTAAATCAATTAAAAAAGCTCATGAAAAAGGAGATTTTCATATTCACGATTTAGATAAAATTGCGGCTTATTGTTGTGGTTGGGATTTGCAAGATTTATTAATTAAGGGATTTACTGGTGTTCCAGGAAAACTTTCTTGTAAACCGCCAAAACATTTTCGTACTGCTTTAGGGCAGTTAGTTAATTTTTTCTATACAACTCAGGGGGAAAGTGCTGGAGCACAAGCTTTTTCTAATTTCGATACATTATTAGCGCCTTTCGTTCGTTCTGATGGTTTAGATTACAAAGAAGTAAAACAAGCTTTACAGGAATTCGTATTTAATTTAAACGTTCCAACTAGAGTAGGATTTCAAACTCCTTTTACTAATCTAACTATGGATTTGAATTGTCCTTCTACTTATAAAGATCAGAGTGTTATTATTGGGGGAATTCCTCAAACAGAAAAATATGGTGAATTTCAAAAAGAGATGGATACAATCAATAGAGCTTTTGCTGATGTGATGAGTGAGGGAGATGCTGATGGGAGAGTTTTTACCTTTCCTATCCCGACTTATAACATAACTAAAGATTTTGATTGGGAAAATAAGAATTTGGATAAGCTTTGGGAAATGACAGCTAAGTTTGGTATTCCTTATTTTGCTAATTTTATTAATTCTGATATGGATCCAGACGATGCTCGTTCTATGTGTTGTCGTTTACGTTTAGATAATCGTGAATTACACAAAAGGATGGGTGGACTTTTTGGTGCTGCGCCACTTACTGGTTCGGTGGGAGTAGTAACTATTAATATGCCACGTATTGGTCATTTAGCTAAGAATAAGAAAGATTTTTTTAAGCGTTTAGATGATCTAATGGATTTAGCCAAAAATAGTCTGGAAATTAAAAGAAAAATTATTGAAGGTTATACTATGAAAGGTCTTTATCCTTACTCTAAATTCTATTTAGATAACATCTATAAAAGACGAGGAAGTTATTGGGGTAATCATTTTTCTACCATTGGTTTAGTAGGTATGAATGAAGCTTTAGCTAATTTTATGCATGAAAGTACGGCCACTAAGAAAGGAGTTCAGTTTGCCGAAGAAATTTTAACTCATATGCAAGAAAAATTAGTTAAATATCAAAAAGAAACGGGTAGCTTGTATAATTTAGAAGCTACTCCTGCCGAAGGGACAGCTTATCGGTTAGCTTTAAAAGATCAAAAATTATTTCCTCAAATAATGTTTGCCAATAGTGAATCTGTAAAAAAAGGAGCTCAGCCATACTATACTAATTCGTCACAATTACCAGTAGGTTTTACCGATGATTTATTTGAAGCATTAGATTTGCAAGATTCTTTGCAAACAAAATATACAGGAGGTACAGTATTGCACGGATTTTTAGGAGAAAGAATCTATGATATTGAAACAACTAAAAGTTTAGTTAAAAAAATTGCTAGTGGTTACTCACTTCCTTATTTTACTCTTTCGCCGACTTTTAGTGTTTGCCCAGTACACGGTTATTTAGAAGGAGAGCATAAAACTTGTCCCAAGTGTGTTATTAAGCAGGGTTGTGAGGTTTATTCTCGTGTAGTGGGTTATATTCGTCCTACGGCTCAATGGAATGCTGGAAAAGCCGAAGAGTATGCCGATAGAAAGGAATTTGTAACAGAAAGTTGTTAAGTTTAGATATTAATAAAATAAATAAAAAATTTGAAGCAGGTTAAATAAAATAATCGGTTTCAAAAAACAAAAAATTATGGAAAATGTAAAAAAAGCTATTTGTCATGATTGTCATAAAGAGCTAACTCAAGAAGAAAAAGTAATGAAATACGAAAAAGACGGAGCAACCTTTTATAAGTGTCAAGCTTGTTATGAAAATGATCCAGTATTGCATAATTTTCAGAATTGTGAGGTTTATTCTCGTGTAGTGGGTTATATTCGTCCTACGGCTCAATGGAATGCTGGAAAAGCCGAAGAGTATGCCGATAGAAAGGAATTTGTAACAGAAAGTTGTTAATAAAAAGATAGCAGGGCAATTTTAGGAGAGTAAAATTGCCCTTGATTTTTAAAATATATGCTTTTAGGTGGTTTTCAAAAAATGACACTAATTGATTTTCCAGGCAAAATTGCCACAACAGTTTTTACGGTTGGGTGTAATTTTCGTTGTCCTTTTTGTCATAATCCGGAATTAGTTTTAATTTCTTCTGCTTCATTACCGGTAAAAAAAGAAGATAGAGAAAAAATAGAAGCGGATTTTTTTCAGCATCTTGAAAAAAGAAAAGGTCAACTGGAGGGAGTTTGTATTACTGGAGGAGAGCCGACTGTGCAGCCGGATTTAATAGAATTTATACAAAAAATAAAAAAAATGGGCTATGCGGTAAAGCTAGACACTAACGGTACTCATCCAGAAATAGTAGCTAAAGTAATCAAAGAAAAATTAGTGGATTATATAGCTATGGACATTAAAAATCAGATTAATAGATATGATCAAGCAACGGGGGTAAGACAATATAAAGAGCAAATTAAAGAAAGTGTAAAATTAATTATGCAAGGAGGAACTCCTTATGAATTCCGAACAACAGTTGTACCAGGAATTCATACGCCAGAAGATTTTTTAGTCATTGCTCAATGGTTAAAAGGAGCAAAAAAATATTGGCTACAAAAATATGAAGACGGAAAAACACTGGATCCTAATCTTAAAGAAAAAATAAAAAACAAAACTTTAGATTTAGAACAAATAAAAAAAAGTATAGAAAAAAACTTTGGTCAGATGAAAATTAGATAGAATAAATTTATGCGAATTTATGTAAAGGTAATTCCGAAATCCGCTCGGAAAGAAATTACTAAAATCTCGAAAGGAGAATACCAAGTAAAATTAACAGCGTTACCTATAAAAGGAAAAGCTAATAAAATGCTTATTGAAATGTTAGCTGATTATTTTTCTGTGGCTAAAAGTTTAGTGAGTATCGTTGGAGGAAAATCAGCTAAAACTAAAATAGTAGATATTTTGATGTAAATTATTTTATTGTTGGGGAAAAATTAATTTAATTTATGACTAAGTCTAAAATATTTTTTGTTGGCTCGGTGGGTTTTATTGGAGGCATAGGAATAGCCTCCTTCTGTTACCCCTCAATAATAGCAAAAAGTCTTCAGTTAGAAATAGTTATTTCTTTATTGATAATTTTAATAGTTTTTTATAAAAATAAAATAGTAAATGCCATCGGCTTAATAGGGATATTTTTTATTTTTGGTATAATTTTAGCCAATTTTAAATTAGCTAAAGTAGTTCAATTAACAACGGGAGAAAAATATTTTTCCGGTCCAGTAACTATTATTCAAGAACCGAAAATAAAAGATAAAAGGCAAACTATTATTGTAAAAGCGATTAAAAATAAAGAAAGATTTTTAGTAAATGTGAGTGCCTATCAAGACTATCAATATGGAGATGATTTGAAACTTAGTTGTCAATTACAATTACCCCAAAATAAAAATCCAGATTTTGATTATAAAATGTATTTAGCTAAAGAAAATGTTTTTTATCAATGTCAAAAAACACAGATTCAAAAATTAAATTCAAACTCTGGAAACATTTTTTATGCTACTCTTATTCAGGTAAAAAATAAGTTTCAACAAAATATTTTTAATTTGATTCCAGCTCCAGAATCAGGATTGTTAAGCGGTCTTATTTTAGGGGGAACTAATAATTTATCTTTGGAAGTTAAGAATAATTTTTCTCAAACTGGATTGATGCATATTGTAGCGGTAAGCGGTTATAACGTTACTATTATTGCTGAATATTTGATGATTTTAGGTATTTTTTTAGGACTTTGGCGACAACAAGCTTTTTGGTTAGCTACCCTAGGGATTATTCTTTTTGTTATGTTGACAGGACTTTCTTCTTCAGCTATACGGGCGGGGATAATGGGCATTCTTCTTATTTGGGCGATGAAAAATGGACGTCTAGCCAATTCTCAAAATGCTATCTTATTCGCGGCTGATTTAATGTTGATTATTAATCCGTTGCTTTTTCGTTGGGATGTGGGTTTTCAACTATCTTTTTTAGCTAGTTTGGGTATAATTTATTTTTATCCTTTTTTGCAACATTATTTAGTTCAAAAACATCAAGTGATGGGTCTTTCTGAGGTTTTGTTTCTTACTCTTTCCGCTCAGGTTTTTGTTTTGCCAGTACTTCTTTTTAATTTTCAAAAACTTTCTTTAATCTCTCCTTTAGCTAATTTACTTATATTGCCGATTATTCCATTGACTATGCTGGTGGGTTTTTTAGCGGTAGTAATGAGTTTTGTTTCTCACTATCTAGCTTTAATTTTTGCTTGGCTAGCTTTTTTGCCCTTAAAATACGAAACATCAATGATAAATTTTTTAGCTAGTTTAAAATATTCTGCTGTAACGATGAGAATAACTAGGAGCGGAGTAGTCATATGGTATATAATTTTATTAGGAGTTATTTGTTGGGTAAAAAGAACAATTGATCAACAAAGAATTGCTTAAAAAGAGGAATAATTTTTTTAGTTACGATTTAATATAACAAAAATTGTTATTAATAAAACATTCCATTATTACAGTGTATGGGAGTAGAGATGAGGGAGAAATAAAAAATAAAAAACAAATGCATAAACGAAAAATAATTTATAGTTTATTAATTATTCTAGTTATTCTAGCCATTATTCTAGCGGGTATGATTAGCACTTTTTCTCAACAAGAAATAAAAGTAGTTTTTTTGAATATTGGGCAAGGAGATGCTATTTTAATTGAACAAGGCTCCAAGCAAATTTTAATTGATGGAGGACCCAATGAACAAAAAGAGTTAGAGGAATTAGGTAAATATATTCCTTTTTGGGACCGTAAAATTGAAGTGGTGATAGCTACTCATCCCGACCAAGATCATATTACTGGTTTAATAGGAGTACTTAAAAATTATCAAGTGGGAGTGGTTATTGATAACGGAGCTCAAAGTTCTTCGCAAGTTTATCAAAAATATTTAGCTACAGTGCGAAAAGAAAGTTGTCCACATTTGAAGGGAAGGCGAGAAATGAAAATAAAGCTGTCATCAGCTGATTTAAATTTACTTTATCCAGGAGATGATTTGGAAAATAATCCTCAAGATACCAATGCTGATAGTATTGTTGCTAAATTAATTTATGGAAAAAATTCATTTCTTTTTACAGGAGATTTTCCTACTGAAGAAGATGAGAAAATTTTTCAAAGCGGAGTTAATCTAAGTGCAAGAATTTTAAAAGTAGCTCACCATGGTTCTAAATATGCGACTAGTACAGCTTTTTTAGAACAAGTACAACCCCAAGAAGCGGTTATTTCAGTAGGAAAAAATAATCGTTACGGCCATCCAACGGTGGAAGTATTAAATCGTCTAAAAAAAGAAAACATAAAAATATTACGCACGGACCAACTAGGTGATATTAAATATCAATGTGACAGTGTAAATCAATTTTGTTATCGTGATTGAAGATGAATCAAAATTTAACTTGCCAAAACACTAAGAGAGTGCTAAGATTATTTTGTCGGTAACCTTTAATTGTAGATAAATATATGTCAGTAGCTAAGCAACGTCATACTAAAGCAAGACGAGACAGAGCTCGAGTTCAATTTCAATTGAAACCCAAGAAATTAATCGTTTGTCCTAAATGTAAGGCTAAAATATTGCCTCATATTGTTTGTCCTAAATGTGGCTATTATAAAGGAAAAGAAATGATTGATACGATGAAAAAAGTCGCTAAAAAAGCTAAGTAATAAAAGTTATGGCTAATCGTCATCTTTCTCGATCAATTGCAATGCAATGTCTTTATGAGTGGGATTTTAATAATAAAAAAAATAAAGATATAGAGCAGATTATTCAGAAAAATATTAAAGAATTTGGTCCAGGAATGAAGGAAATTGATTTTGTCCGTTTGCTAGTGGAGAACACTATTAAAAATATTGCCAAAATTGACCCTTTAATTGAAAAATGTGCTCCAGAATGGCCATTAGATCAAGTTACTTTAGTGGATAGAAATATTCTTCGTTTAGGTATTTATGAACTTCTTTTTGGCAATTATGACGAAGTTCCTCCTAAGGTAGCTATTAATGAATCTATTGAATTAGCTAAGTCTTTTGGTGGTGAATCTTCGGGGCGTTTTGTAAATGGTGTTTTGGGAACTATTTATCGAGAGCTAGGAGAACCGATGAAAAATGATAGTAGTAAGAAAAAAGATATTATTGAAAAACAGAACATGGGAAACAAAAAAGAAAGTAAGAAAGAGTAAAAATGAAGATAAATTTATTTAATTAAGAATTTTTAATTCTCAATTTAGTTAGACTAATTAACTTAAAAAGTTATTTTTCAATTTTTAAAAATTGAAAGTTG
>CAZWWQ010000016.1:0-8680 GCA_964637685.1 uncultured Bdellovibrionales bacterium
AGGGAAAACTAAATTAAAAATAAAAATTTTACTCAAAAAAAAATAAAGCCCAAGATGAAAAGTTGAATTAAAATTTTGGATTAAATCTTGAGAGCTAGTACGAAAAATAAAAGCACCTGTTCCTGCTGCCAAGGGCAAAATTGCAACCGTAGTCCACATATTAGTAGCAGTTACGCTAGTCAGCGCTGCCAGACGGTTAAGGCGAAAGATATAAGCGAAAAAAAGAGTACTTAATATTCCTTCGCCTGGTACGATTCCTAAAAAAATTCCCAATGCTGTTCCGCCAGCAACTTTGGTAGGGGAATCATTAATGAGAAAAAATTGCTTAATAAACTTTTTAAATTTATTCATGAGCGTATGAATGTCATGTTGAGGTACAAAAAATTATCTCTTTTTAATACTGAGACCGTTCGTTTCTTTATTAATAGTTTTAGAGTTTTCAATTTCTTTTTTAATATTTGGTGGTAAGGTTTCTAATAAAGAACGTAAGGAAACCCCATCTACTTTTAAAATATCATCCCATTTTCCTAAAGGTTCTAAAATTTGTTTTAACTTTTTTTCATCATATTTATAGGTTTTTCTTAATGTCTTGGCTATGATGCCTTGATTGCCAAATACACGCTCTACACCTTCTTGTTCCATATATTGTAAAATATCCTTTTGGATTTTTCCCAACCGACTTTTTGTAATAGTCATAGCTGATTTTAAATCTATATATTCTCCAATGGCTTGATTTATTTCTTCTGTATCTATTTTTCTCAATTCCTTAAATTTATGTTTCCACATCGGACAAATATTTTGGTAACCACACCAATCACAAAGAGGGGAAATACGTGGTTTAAAAGAACTATTTTCAATTGATTGAATAACATCTAAAAAAAGTTGCTCACTTTCTTGAAGCTGTTTTAAACTTCTAGAAGCGGAAAGTTTTACTCCGTGTTTAAGAAAATAGAGGCTAACTTTTATTTTATCTAATCTGGATTTTTCTTGAGGATACCACGAAAGAAAAGCCTTTAGATAAACAGAAAGCTGAATATCATTATCTACTCTTTCTTGCGTAGGCATTTTTTTGGTAGTTTTATAATCAATAATTTCATAACCATCGGCTGTTTTATCAATCCGATCAATAATACCTGAAATAATATGTTTATTTTCTTCTGATCCTATTTCTATTTGAAAACGGGATTCAAGATTCATAATGTTAAAGTCGGCAGGATTATTTTTTTGATAGTAATCTTGAATAATTTTTACTCCCTGTGAAAAAGCCGCTCGTTCTTCATCTTCTCCATCAAAAACAACTGGATTCCAATGATTGGAAAAATGTTCCATAGCTTGATCCATGGTAGGGGAGAGAATACCAGGAGTATGAATAAACTTCATTACTTCGTGAAGAGTTGAACCAAAAACAGCTTCTTTAGATTTGGGAGTTTTTATTTTATCAATAGCTTGATACTTATACTTTAAAGGGCAGGTCTGATAGGTATTATAAGCCGAATAAGATAAACGCATAAAATTTATTGTTAGTTATTTTAAACACATTATAGCATTGTTGACATATTTTTAAAAATGATTATACTTAATTCATACTACTTTAGTATGAATTAAAAATATGAAATTTTCTACCAAAGGAGAATACGCTTTGAGAGCCATAGTTAATTTAGCTCGTCATTATCCTCAACGTAAAAATTTAAAAATTATTGCCGATGAGGAACGTATCTCAGTTAAATATCTAGAACGTTTAATGCGCGATCTAAAAAAAAATAATTTAGTCAAAAGTTTTCGCGGAAAAAAAGGTGGCTATGTTTTAGCGATGAGTCCTAGTCAAATTAAAGTTGGACAAGTCATAGAGGCTACTGAAGGACCAATTACAGTTAAATGTTACGGCTCTAAGTGCCAATTGATACATAAATGTCCTTCTAGTTTTGTTTGGATAAAACTAGGAGCTCAAATTAAGAAAACTTTAGACGCTATAAAAATAGCAGATTTAATTAAATAATTTATTATTAAAATATGTCAAAGAATATTTATCTTGATTATGCAGCTACAACGCCAACAGATAAAAAAGTTTTAGCTACTATGATGCCTTATTTCAACGAAAAATATGGTAACGCTTCGTCATTACACACATTAGGACAGGAAGCTTCTTTAGCGGTAGAAGAAGCACGTAAAAAAATAGCTGATTTTTTAGGAGCAAAAGCTCAAGAAATTATTTTTACGGGTGGAGCTACGGAATCTAATAATTTAACTATTAAAGGAATAGTGCAGGCTTATTATGGATCAAAAATTAAAGATTCAAAAAAATTACCCCATATAATTACCACTGCTTTTGAACATCATTGTATCTTAAATGCTGTTAAAAATTTAGAAAAAAAAGGTTTGATTGAAGCTACTTTCATTAAACCAGAAAAAGATGGTTTAATTGCTGTAGAAAAAATAAAAAAAGCCCTCCAGAAGAATACAATTTTAGTATCGGTAATGTATGTTAATAATGAGATTGGAACAGTGCAACCTATAGCTAAAATTGGGCAACTTATAAAAAAACACAACCAAGCATTAGCTAAAAATCAATCTGAAATACTTTTTCATACAGACGCTACCCAGGCAATTAATTATTTTGATTGTCGAGTAAATAAATTAGGGGTAGATCTTTTGTCTTTATCAGCTCATAAAATTTATGGACCAAAAGGAGTAGGAGCTTTATATATTCGTCAGGGAATTTCCATAGAAACTATCCAAGATGGAGGAGGGCAAGAAAATGGAATGCGTTCAGGAACTACTAACTCGCCAGGAATTATTGGTATGGGAATAGCTATTAAAGAAATAGCGAGGCGAAAACGAGAAATAGAAAATAAAAAAATGATTACCTTGAGAAATCATCTAATACGGAGAGTTTTAAAAGAAATTCCAAAAGTAAGATTAAATGGATCTCAAATAAAGCGTTCACCTAATAATGCTAACTTTAGTTTTTTAAATGTAGAAGGAGAGAGTCTTATTATGTTACTTTCTGAACAAGGAGTGATGGGTTCAACTGGATCAGCTTGTTCTTCAGCTTCACTTGCTCCATCTCACGTTTTATTATCTTTAGGTTATCAACCAGAAGAAACTCATGGATCATTACGATTAACCTTAGGTAAGCAAACTACCAAAAAGGATATTGATAAAGCAGTTAATAAATTAAAAAAAATAATTACTCAGCTAAGAAAAGTTTCTGGTAATGTATTAGCAGATTTTTATCAGAAAAAATAAATAACTTAAAAATAACTTATGTATAGTAAAAAAGTTTTACAACATTTTATGCGTCCTCATAATCAAGGATCTTTAAAAAATCCTTCTGGTACAGGAATGGTAGGTAATCCTGTTTGTGGAGATTTAATGAAAATCTATATTAAGGTAAAAAAAGATCCTCAAAAAGGGGATATTATAGAAAATATTAAATTTGAAACTTTGGGTTGTGCTAGTGCTATTGCTACTTCATCTATGATTACAGATTTAGCTAAGGGTAAGAGTGTTAAAGAAGCCTCTAAAATCACTAAAAATGACGTAGCTGATGCCTTAGAGGGTTTGCCACCTATAAAGATGCATTGTTCTAATTTGGCTAGTGACGGGCTTAGAGAGGCGATAAAAGACTATCAAAAAAATAAAGCCAAACAACTCAAGAAAAAGTAAGCCTTCAATGATTGTTTGTTGCTTTTTTAATTTTAGGAATACTTTTAGAGAGTGGGCTGGTTAAAAAGAGAAAAAGAGTGATAAATACAATGTCGCACAATATATCTTATGCGACATTGTATTTTATTATAGACCAATTAGAGAGAGTTTTTAGCCTAATTTAGCCTTAGTGGCATAGATAAAGTATAGGTATAAGTAGCTTAAATTTTTTAAAAGGCTTAGAAACAATTTTTAGAGGTTTCTTTAGAGGCCTCTAAAGAGTTAATGATTAACTTTTTAGAAAAATAAAAAAAATTATTGGGAAAATTTTTCTATTTAAATTAGTTATAAATAATCATCTGGTCTAACCTCGTGCTACTATTAGCTCCTAATTTTCCAATTAAGGAACGAGAAGTGCTTAGATATATATTAGGTCCAAAATAAGGATCATGCACGATATAGCCTTTAGAATCTTTTCCAGTAATAACTACATAGTGTCCTCCCCTACCGTTAGTTTTATAAATATGAATAATAACCGGATGTCCTTTTTTAATTTGCGAATCAATAGTAGACCAATTGATATTACCATGAGCAGTAGAAGAAATTAAATTTATTCCTGAACTCCAAGATCGAGGCCATTCAATCAAGTCATAATAAAAAATTTTCGCTTGACTCATTTTTCCTGGATCAGTACTAGAACCAAGTTTTCTAAAAACCATAGAAACTGCGGTAACAGCACAACCATAATCTTTCATTAAAGAGTGAGAATTTCCAATTCTTTTATTACCCCAGCGAGAATCTCTTTGGGAAAAATACCAGGAAGTAGAAGCCCAATTTTTTTTGCTTGGAGTGGGATAGTTTTTTAAACTATCAAAAACTTCAGTTAAATTTGAAGCACCGCTAAAATCAAACAGTTGTTTTTTTTGGGATTCTATATTAGCTAACATTGCTTTGTATTTTTGTTCATTACCTTGAGTTTGAATTAGTAATGATTGTTTCTGATTTTTATTGGCTATTAAGTGACTACGCTCCTGTTTTAATTTATTATTAAGCGTTTTATTATCGTCAAAACTAGTTTGTAAATCTTTACTTTCTTTAGTTAGTTGTTGTTTAATAATTTGGATGTTAGCAAGAACATCGGTTACTTTAGTTCCTGACTGCTGAAGATAATCAGTTTGATTAAATGAAGAAGATAATTTATTGTTTAGCAAAACAATATTCAAAAGACCTTGTTGATCATAATCATAATAAGATTGCATTAAGCCAACTAAGATTTTTTTTTGACTATTAATCTCTTTTTCTTTTTGTTTAATATTTATTTTTAGCTTGTCAATCTTACGAGTAAGTTTTTCTAACTGAGATTGTATTTGTTGTAAGCTTTGTTGGTTTTTGGTTTGTTGTTGCGTTAGATAAGTTAATTGACTAGCTAGAATATTTTGAGTTTTATCATTCAATACAATATTTTTTTTTACTAACTTAGCTTTTTTTTCTAAGGTACTGCAGGTATCCTGGCAATTATTTATTTGGTCAGAATCGGTATATAGAGCTTTGCATTGACCTTCGCAGTCAGTGGCTTGAGTAGAATGAAAATTTAATAACACTAAAAATAAAATAGCCCCGAAAAGAAAACTTAATTGGAATATTTTTTTAGTCATCAGAATTTTATTATTTATTTTAGCTATAAAACTTAACATTATCAAAGTTTGATCTATACATTAGTACATACGCCGGTACGTACCAGGGTACGTACCGAATTCTATAATATATTTAAAGCTTTTTTAATTCTTTCTAGGCTTTCTTTTTTTCCTAACACCCAAGCCACTTCAAAAGGCGAAGGTGATTTTTTTTCTCCCGTTAGGACAGCCCGAAGAGGAAATAATAAATCTCCTCGTTTATCCCCTGCTACATCCAAAAGCTGTTTTTCAATATTCTTTAAGTTCCAATCTTTTTCTTTAATATTTTCTAAAGTTTTTAAGGATTTTTTTAAATATGTCTTTGTTTCTGAGCTAGTTGAATTTTTCCAACGTACAGTTCCTAATGATACGGAAATATTATGAGTAAAAAAGAATTTATTTTCTTCTCCTACCGCTGATAATTTTTGTAAGCGGTCTTTTTCAATAGTTAAAACCTTCTTAATATATTTTTCGGATTTTTTATTTTCTTCCGCCTGCTGATAAAACTCCTTTTGCTTCCAAAATTTTAAAGAACGTTTATATAACTCATCAAGAGATATTTTTTTTATCCATTGAGCATTTATCCAATCTAATTTTTTAATATCAAAAATCGCTCCACCTTTATGTACATGAGTTAAACTAAAATTTTTAATAAGTTCGGAAATTGTAAAAATTTCTTGTGTCTCCCCTTCTCCTGGGTTCCAACCTAAAAGCGCCACAAAATTAATTAAGGCTTCTTTAAGATAGCCGTTTTGCAAATAAGATTCTACAGTAACATCACCTTGACGTTTAGAAAGTTTAGTTTTATCAGCATTTAAGAGTAATGGCAGATGAGCAAATTGAGGTATTTTCCAATTAAAATAATGATATAAAATAATATGCTTAGGAGTACTAGATAACCATTCTTCGCCTCGGATAACATGAGTGATTTTCATCAAATGATCATCCACAATATTGGCTAAATGATAAGTAGGATAACCATCTGATTTAAGAATAATTTGATCATCAAGGAGATTAGTATTGAATTTTACTTTTCCTTTTACTTGGTCAAAAAATTCAATTGTTTCATCAGCCGGAATTTTTAAACGAATTACTCGTGGTACTCCAGCGTTAATTTTTTCTTTAATTTCAGCGGGAGTTAAATTATTGAGACAATGCCGATCATAAAGGGGTGGTAATTTTTGGGCTATTTGTTCTTGGCGGACTTGGCTTAATCTTTCAGGTTCGCAAAAACAATAATAAGCTTTCCCTTCTTGAACTAGTTGTTCAGCATATTTTTGATAAAGAGGTAATCTTTCGGATTGAATATAAGGACCATAATCGCCTATTTCTACAATGTGAGAATAATTTTTGGCTGTGGTTATTTGAAAATTATTTATTTTATTAGAAATATCTTGTTGAAAGGTTCCTTCATTATGATTTAATTCTAGTTTTTCTAACATAGATAAAAGATTTTCTAAAGCACCAGCAACAAATCTTTTTTGATCAGTATCTTCAATACGTAAGATAAAATCGCCTTTATTTTTTTTAGCAAAAAGATAATTATAGAGGGCTGTTCTAAGACTACCAATATGCACAAATCCAGTTGGAGAGGGTGCAAAGCGAACTCTAATTTGAGACATAAATTATTATTTATTTTTTAGATATAACTTGAAAAGGAAAAACTAAAACGGCTCGCAAAATTCTTTCTATTCTTTTCCAGCGGTTTTGTTTTTGTTGAAAAATTCTCCAAAACCATTCTAGACCTATTTGACGCATAAAAATTGGAGCTCTTTTGACTTTTCCAGTAAGAAAATCAAAAGAACCACCTACTCCCATAGCTAATCTTAGCTTAGCATTTTTTTGAAAATTAATAAAGAATTCTTGATCAGGTGCTCCTAAATTACAAAATAAAATAGTAGGTAAAGAAAATGATAATTTTTTATACAAAGATAAATCAGTTTTTTTACTTATAGTAATGCCATTTATTTTTAATTGAGGATAAAGCCTTAAAATAGCTGAACGAATTTCTTTAAAACTACTTAAACCTTCCTGATTAATCACTAAAAAAAGAGGTATTTTTTTAACAGAAGCTATTTTAAAAATTTCTATCATTAAATCCACACCAGCTAAGCGTTGTTTTAGTTTAATTCCTAAATAATAAAAAGCTAATTTAATACCTACTCCATCAGCAATATTAAGATTACTTTGGTTGAGTATTTGCTTAAATGGATAGTTTTTTTGAGCTTCTAAAACAAATTCTGGATTAACGGTAACGATTTGATGAAAATCTGAATCGGTCAGAAATTTTTTTATTTTTTTAATAATTTCTGCATAGCTTAGATTATCAATACGCACTCCCAAAACATTATTTTTAAAATTATTATTAAGCATAAATAAAAATAAAAAATTATTGCAAAGGACAACTCTTAACAATGATATACTCATTTCTGTTTCCCCCAAAATTATTAGCCATAATATCAACAGCAGTAGCTGTAATAATAAGAGGAAATTTTTCTTTCAGAATAGGTTTTTCTTTAAGTTCTTGCCATCTAAGTTTTTTAATGTTTCCTAGTGTTATATGTGGACGAAAGGTTTTCCTTTCTGATGTTGTTAAGGATAATTTTTTTTCTAAGTCATTAACTAAATTTTTAAGTTGTGAGTTATTTTTTCCCAAGAGCACAATTTTTCGTAGCTGTTCGGGAGAAGGAAAGAAACTAATTTCTTGAAATTCTAAATCAAAAATTTCATAATTTTGGACAACCTTCTTGACTGAATTTCCTATTTCTAATAAATTAGCTTCATCCACATAACCCAAAAAAGCAAGCGTTAAATGTAGATTTTCTTTGCGTGTCCATTTTACTGGCCAATCTTGCCATTTTTCGCTAGTTTTTATCAAACGATTTTTAGTTCTTTCTGGAACATCAAGACTGATAAAAATTTTTCGTTGCATATAAATTATTTTATTATATTTTATTATTTTAAATTTCTAAATGCTCTTATTTTAGCAGTTATTAAGAAAAAATTCAAGCTGGAAAAGAAGCTCTAAACTCTTAAATCCATCAACTTTTGCTTTAAAGTTAGTCGACTGATACAATTAAATTATGACTAAACAAAAAGAAAATATTTTAGCGATAGTTCCGCTAACTAGAATCTCTCTAAACAACAATCAAGCTTTTTCTTATCGGACCACAGATACTATTTCAGTGGGTTCTTTGGTAACCATCTCCCTTTTTCATAGAGTCGTAGAAGGTATTGTCCTTCGAAAAGAGAAAAAATCTTCTTTGGGTCAAAAAATTCCCTTAAAAAAAGTACAACGAACATTAGAAAAACAATTTTTAGTTTCTCAACAATTAAAATTAGCTCAATTTATAGCAGATCAT
>CAZWWQ010000017.1:0-8389 GCA_964637685.1 uncultured Bdellovibrionales bacterium
TGGAATAATGAAGTCAATCGATAATTTGGAAGGAGTTTTTTGGAAAGTAGTTTATGACAATAATATAACAAGCTTTATTCTAAGTGAATTTTTTGAGTTAATTTTGTTAAAGCCTTTTGTAAGAAAAAATGTTTTTTTAATTGAGGATCTTTTTCTAATAATTGCTTAGCTTCTAAGCGAGCTAGTTGGATAAGTTTTAAATTAGTTAAGTTTTTCATAGCAATATCTGGACTGCCTGATTGAAGAGTACCAAAAAAATGTCCAGGACCACGTAAAGCTAAATCTTTTTCGGCTATTTTAAATCCATCAGTAGTTTTTACTAAAGCTTTAAGTCGTTGATGATTAGATTGAGAAAATAAGAAACAATAAGATTGATGAGTTCCACGTCCAATACGTCCGCGGAATTGATGTAATTGAGACAGTCCGAAGCGTTCAGCATTTTCAATAATCATTATAGTGGCATTAGGAATATCAATACCCACTTCAATGACAGAGGTAGCAACGAGAATGGAAATTTTTTTATTTTGAAAATCTCGCATTAGCTGTTCTTTTTCTGAGGCTTTTAATTTTCCGTGCAGTAGTCCAATTTTAAATTCAGGAAATATTTCCTGAGACATCTTTTCATATTCTGAGGTGGCAGCTTTCACTGCTAACATACTTTCAGAGGCGGATTCTTCAATTAAAGGAAGGACAATAAAAGCTTGGCGTCCTTTATTAATTTCACTCCGAATAAAAGTATAAACCTTTTCTTCTTTACCAGGAAGAACTAGGCGTGTAATTACGGGACGGCGATTTTTGGGCATTTCGTCTAAAATAGATAAATCCAAACTACCAAAATAGGCAATAGATAAAGTTCTAGGAATGGGAGTGGCCGTCATAGTAAGAAGATGAGGAATGGCGGGGGATTCTTTTTTATTTTTTAGTAGCATAGTCCTATTTTGTAGAAAGGCTCGTTGTGCTACTCCAAAACGATGCTGTTCGTCAATAATGATTAAAGCTAAGTTTCTAAACTGAACATCTTTTTGAATTAGAGCGTGAGTACCAATAAGCAGATCTATTTTTCCAGTTTTATTTTTGGTGAGTAATTGTTGGCGAGGGATGGAAGTTTTGGTAGTTTTTTTATGAGTTATCCATTGATAAGCATTAGTTAATAAGGCAATAGTGAAATCAGTTTCTTTAAATAATCCACAAAAGCTAGTAAAATGTTGTTGAGCTAAAATTTCAGTAGGAGCCATTAAGGCTACTTGATAACCAGCTGAAAGAGTTTGTAAAGTGGCGATAGAAGCTACAACTGTTTTTCCTGAACCAACATCTCCGTTCAATAACCGATTCATCGGTTGGGGTTTTTCTAAATCTTTGATAATTTCAAAGGAAGTTTTTTTTTGAGCATTAGTTAATTTAAAAGGTAGGTTATCAACAAAATGTTTAACTAATTTTTTGTTAAAATTAATTTGAAAAGCCTTTTTCTTTTTCCAGGCTTGCTTAGTTTGTAAGGCTTTTATTTGTGCTAAAAACATTTCTTCAAAGGCTATTCTTTTTTGAGCCCGAATAAGTTTTTCTCGATTTTCTGGGAAATGTAATTGGCAAAGAGTGGTATAAATATCATAGAGATGATATTTAGTTAAAATTTCTGCATCTATTATATCTGGCATTTTTTGAGCTAGTGGTAACAAGGTTTTTACTTGCCATCTAATCCAGCGAGAACTAATACCGACAGTTTCTTTATAGACAGGAACAAGACAACCAGTGTTGGTTACTTCTCGAGTGGCTTTTTCCCAAGCGGGATTAAGCATTTGAAAAGTTTCTCCTTTCTGAATTAATTTACCAGATAAACGAACGAAAGTCCCTTCTTTTAAGTTTTCTAAAATGAAAGGTTGATTAAACCAAGTAGCCTTAAGCGGTAGATTATTTTTATCTTGAATAATAATGTCAGTAATAGACATTTTTTTCCTCCAAGCCCGAAAATTTTTAGTTTTTTTTACTAAACCTTCAACAGTAATAAGCTGATCTAAATATTTTTCGGAAGGCGTAACAATTTTAGAGAAATCATCATAACGAAAAGGAAAATAAAAAAGTAAATCAGATACAGTTAAAAGTCCTAGTTTAGCTAAGATTTTTTGATATTTAGGAAGAATGCGAGGAATATTTTTTAAAGGAGTGTTAAAAGTCAGCATAGTTTTAGTATAAGATACAATAGTTAAAGTGGAAAGGTTTTGAGTATTGATAGAATAAGAAAAGTAGGCGTATAATATAAAAAGATAATCCGTTGAAAAATAAAAAATGATTGGAATATTTGATTCTGGTTTTGGTGGGTTGAATATAATGAAATCAATAGTTAAAGAATTGCCAGAATATGATTTTATCTATCTTGGTGATACAGCCCGAGTTCCTTATGGAGAGCGTTCTTTAAAGGCAGTATATAATTTTACTCAAGAAGCGGTAGATTTTCTTTTTCAGCAAGGTTGTGAAGTCATTATTTTAGCTTGTAATACCGCTTCTAGTGAAGCTTTACATAAAATTCAAAATGAATATCTTCCCACTCAAGAAAAAAATAAAAAAGTGCTAGGTGTTTTAATTCCTGCAGTGGAAAAAGTAGTAAAAGTTAGTCAGCAAAAAAGAGTGGGGGTTATAGCGACAACAGGAACGATTTCTTCGGGAGCTTTTCCAAAAGAAATAAAAAAAATTGATCAACGAATAAAAGTTTTTTCCCAAGCTTGCCCGTTGTTAGTACCTTTAATTGAAGCAGGAGAAGAAAATTCTTCTGCTATGGATTTTATGCTTAAAAAATATTTGCAACCTTTAATGAAAGAAAAAATTGACACCTTAATTTTAGGTTGTACGCATTATGGAATTATAGAGAAAGTTGTTCAGAAAATAGTGGGGGATAAAATAAAAATAATTTCGGAGCCACAAATAGTAGCCAAAAAATTAAAAAATTATCTTTTGCGACATCCAGAGCTTGAAACTAAACTAAATAAAAAAAGAAAACGTTTTTTTTATACTACTGATATAACGGACAGCTTTCAAATTTTAGGTAGTCGATTTTTCGGTCAAAAGATTCAAGTTCAAAAGATTAATTTGTAAAAAAGTTTCTTTTGTATTAGGCTAAAATAGATGAAAATAGAGGATATGCAGTCTAAGTTCTAAAGAAATAATTAATTGCGCTTATAGCTCAGTGGATAGAGCGTCTGGTTGCGGTCCAGAAGGTCGCAGGTTCAATTCCTGCTAAGCGCACGAATTTCTACGATATAAAAAATAAGAGCTAACGTAAAAAATAAAACGTTAGCTCTTTTAATACAGACTAATATTTATTCGACAGTTGTCCTTGTCCCTAAAAAGAGACAACTCTTTCCGCCGTGAACGGCCTTATCTTGACAGGCTGTAACAGTTACATCTCCTAATTTTCGGTTTGCATACTGAACAATTAAACGTGTAAACCAGTTATTAGAAGATTTGAGTTCTGGATTATTTTTTTCCTCAAACCAAGAAAAATTTTGAGGGAGATTGGATACTTCTTCTTGAAGGACCCAGTTTACTTTGTCTCTTTTGGCTTGAGACAAAAAATAGGGGAATTTTTTCTCATCAGAAAAAATAATTCTTTTCATACCGCTGGAAATAGATTCTTTTAAAACAAATCTTTTTTGAGTCAGTTGTTTTTTTAAAATATCTTTTCCATTAACTTGCTTGCCGATGAGAAAAGTTGGAGGAATATATCCCCGTACTTTTTCCAAGGAGCTTTTTTTAATAAAAGAAAGAAGTAAAGCTTCAATTCCTTCATTAGTTGAGTCATTACGGAGAAAAGCCAAAATGTTTTTTCCTCCTAAAAAAGGTTTGGGAGGAATAATAAAACTTACGTTTTTATTTTCGTAAGCTTTAATAATGGTTGCATAAAGTTCTTTCCTTTGAAGAAAGGGAAGATCAAGAAACAGTCCCTTTCGTAGGAAGTTTTCTTTAACTTTTATTTCAGAAATTACCAAACAATTAATTCCGTGTTTTGAAAATTCTTGTTGGGCAATTTCAAATTCTGGCAGATAAAAACGTTCTCTGTCAGAGTAAATCATTTTTATCTCATCATATCCCATTTTTTTTATTTCTTGAGCTAGCATTGGAATGATTCCAGGAAGCTCTTTACTTTCAGAAGAAGGATATAAAACTTGGCGGAATTTTTTGGTGAGAGTTGAATATCCCAAACCATGCTTATTATGTCCATCAATTTCTACAATTTTAAATTGGCCATCTTGATCAATGACTAAATCTATTTTTAACAGTTTGGGAATGTCTTTAATGTTCATTCCCTGTAAAGGCTCATAAATTTTTGGTACTCCTGCGGAAAATATTTTCCGTGTGAAACGCCAAGTACCGTTATAATTTAATTTTTTATCAAAAGCTACAACGGCTATGTGGGATAAACCCAGTAAGCAATCATAAAGAGCTATGCCTAAATGATAAAGTTCCTGATATTGCTTTTGCGAGAGATGGTAAACGTTGGGTGAAAGTAGAAATTTGTGTGATTTTCTTCTTTTACCTTCCCAGAGGCCAGATTCCGTAACAACTGCGTTTAATTGGTGGTACATTTTAATCTCCTTTTTTGAAGTTAATATTTTTAAAGAACTTAATTCTAGTAGTCACAAACTATTTGAGACTACTATCTACATTTTTTAATTTAATTAAAAAATGTAGATAGTAATTTCTAATGATTATTATAAATTTTTTGATTTAAATATGTTTGCTCGTATTTTATTTATAGGAAAAATAAAAAAACTGGTTTCCGTGAGGGAACCAGTTTTTAATAAAGTATCTAAATAAAATAAACAACTATACAAAAACGGCTGGTTCCCAATGGATAAACCAGAAATAAATGTAAATCAAAGTTGTTATTTTATAAAACATAGGTAAATAATATAGTACAGGTAAATAATACCAAAAATATATTAATTGTCAATGCCAGCGCTTAGAAAAAGTTGCTAAATTTATTTAATAATTCTATAATAGCTTATTATTTGTTGTGGATAATTTAAAAAATGAGCAATGAAAAATAATACTGAAAAATTTGATGTTGCCGTTGTTGGTGGTGGGCCAGCTGGAATGATGTCTGCTATTCAAGCTAGTGCTAAAGGAGCTAGAGTTATTTTAATTGAAAAAAATAACTATCTAGGTGTGAAATTTTTAATGACTGGTAAAGGACGTTGTAATATTACTAATAATTCTTCTATTGAAAATATTATTGAAAAAATTGGAAAATCTGGACGTTTTCTTTTTTCAGCCCTTCATCAATTTGGTCCAGCTGATGTTATAGATTTTTTTAAGAAAAAAAATGTCCCTTTAAAAACTGAGAGAGGACAAAGAGTTTTTCCTCAGAGTGATCAGGCAAAGGATGTTTTAAAAAGTCTCTTACAAACTTTGAAAAAAAACGAGGTTACTGTTCGTACTAATGTGCAAGTCAGAAGAATAATTCAGAAAAATAATTTAATTTATAAACTAGTTTTAAATAAGAATAAAACTATTTTTGCTGATAAGTTTATAATTTGTACAGGTGGAAAATCTTATCCTGCCACTGGTTCTACTGGAGATGGTTATGAATGGTTAGAAAAACTTGGACATACTATTATTCCGTTAACTCCAGCTTTAACGCCCATTATTATTCAAGAAAAAATTCCTCAGCAGTTAGAAGGATTAAATTTAAAAAATGTAACTATCAGTTTTTGGAAAAACAATAAAAAAATTATTTCTCAATTTGGTGAAGCTATTTTTACTGCTAAAGGGATGAGCGGTCCAATTATTATTAAAATAAGTAAAATTCTTAATTCTTTTTTGCCAGCTAATATTCAATTAGTTATTGATTTTAAGCCAAAATTAAACTATAGGCAGTTAGATAAAAGATTGCAGAGAGATTTCCAAAAATTTAATAATAAATTTTTTAAAAATAGCTTAGAAGAATTATTACCTAAAAAACTTATTCCAATAGTAATTAGTTTATCTAAAATTAATTCTCAAAAAAAGGTTAATCTTATTACTAAAGAAGAAAGAAAAAAATTAATGCATCTAATCAAAGAGTTTACTCTTACTGTTAAAAGTGTGGTTGGTTTTGAAAAAGCTATAATTACTAGTGGGGGGATAAGTTTGAAAGAAGTCAATTCACAAACTATGCAATCAAAAATTTTCCCCAATTTATTTTTAGCTGGAGAAATACTTGATCTAGATGGACCTACAGGTGGTTATAATCTACAAATTTGTTGGAGCACTGGTTATGTGGCAGGACAAAGTGCGAGCCAAAGAGTTGTCTAATTTCTTGCTATTTTAAAAGTGCTACTGAACATGTTCAATAACACTTAAAAACAATGAGTGAGCAATTTTTTTATTGTGTTTTTTTATAAAACAGATTTATCAATGATAGTTTTTTTATCAGATTTTATAATTAATTTATTATTAAATTTTTCCTCGCTTGTTATGATTTTTATGAATTTGTTTATGTTTTACTTTCGTAACAACACAAGTATTCTTCTTTGTTGTTTTGCCACCAAGAGCAACTGGTTTTGGATGATGCAAAATTTTGCCTTTTGGTAACTTGCCAGACGGATAACCTTTTTGTTTTATAACCTTTGTAACTTTTTTAGAGCCACGTTCTTTTTTTGCGTGTGTTTTTGTTACTGTTCTTTTTTGCATAAGTATTATTTATTAGTTGTTAATAACTTTAGTTGCATTTTCTAATTATTTTCTATATAATTATAGTATAATCGAAAGTAATTAGAAACGTAAATTAAAATATAATTATAAAAAATATGATAACTAAAAGACAAAGAGAAGTGTTAACTTTTATTGAAAAATATAGAAAAAAAGAGGGCTATGCTCCTTCTCTTGAGGATATTAAAAAACATCTCAAACTTTCTTCTGTGTCTACCGCTCATTATCATATAAAAAAACTAGAGGAACTTGGTTTATTGCGTAAAGGAAATAATCAGCCTCGTTCACTTACTCCAACAAAAGAAAGAGAAATGATGAGCGTTCCCATTGTTGGAATTATTGCTGCGGGACAACCAATTGAAGCTATAGAATATTCAGACGGAAATGTTTTAGTAGATAGAAAAAATTATAATCTAAATGATAATTTTTATGCTCTACGGGTTACTGGTGACAGCATGATTGAGGAGGGAATCTTTGACGGTGACATTGTAGTTATTAAGAAACAATCAAGTGCGGAAAACGGACAAACTGTTGTGGCGATTATTGATGATAATCAGGCAACATTAAAAAAACTTTATCGTTTGAAAAATAGATTTAAGCTTATGCCTGCAAACCAAAGTATGTTGCCATTTTATAGAAAAGAAGTTGAGGTGCGTGGAGTAGTTGTAAATATAATTAGAAATTTAGAATCACGAAAAAAATTGCGGACATTAGATTTGTTCGCTGGTATTGGTGGAATAAGGCTTGGTTTTGAAAAAGCTGGCTTTGAAACAGTTTTTGCTAATGATTTTGAAAAACAATGCAAGCCAACGTATGATGCAAATTTTGATACTTGTAAGCTTATTGTTGAGGATATAACAAAAATTGAGACCGAAGATTTACCAGAATTCGATTTTTTACTTGCAGGTTTTCCATGTCAACCATTTTCTGTTGCAGGGTATAGGCAAGGGTTTAAAGACAAGAAAGGGCGAGGCAATTTATTTTTTTATATTGCTAAAATTATTGAGGAAAAGCAACCCGAAGGATTTTTATTGGAAAATGTTAAAAATTTAAAAGGTCATGATGGAGGAAAAACTTTTAAGATTATTGAGCAGACATTAAAAGATCTTGGTTATCATTTAAAATCAAAGATTTTAAATAGTATGGAATATGGCAATGTTCCACAAAACAGAGAAAGAATTTATATTGTTGGCTTTAAAAATAAAAAATATGCAGATAATTTTATTTTTCCAAAAAAAAAGAAGCTTATTGTAAAAGTAACCGATTTGCTAGAAAAAAAAGTTGATGAAAAATATTATTATAACGGTAAACCGTTGTATGAAAAAATAAAGAACGACATAAAAGAAGAGAACAAGGTTTATCAGTGGCGTAGAAAGTATGTGCGTGAAAACAAAAGCGGTGTTTGCCCAACATTAACAGCAAATATGGGAACTGGTGGACATAATGTGCCAATTATAAAAGATAAAAAAGGAATTAGAAAACTAACGCCATTTGAGTGTGCACGTATTCAAGGTTTTCCAATGGATTTTAAATTGCCAGATTTAGCAGATTCTGCATTGTATAAACAATTTGGTAATTCTGTAACGGTAAGTGTAGTTGAAGTAGTAGCGAGAGAAATTAAGAAAGCGATTGAAATTTAGAAATCAAAAAATTCTTTGATTTTTTGAGAAATATATTTTTTAAATTTATTCTTATTCTTATTTTTAAC
>CAZWWQ010000018.1:0-8291 GCA_964637685.1 uncultured Bdellovibrionales bacterium
AAACTATTTGGAAAAGAGGACCAATCAAAATTTTCTAATTCTGTAAAACTAGAAATCTTAGCTATGAGTTTAGGAACAGCTATATTATTTTTTTTTAATAATTTTTTACTAGCTAATTTATCATCGGCTAATTTTTTAGCTAGACTTAAATTTAAAGGACGAATATATTCAAGATTTCTTGAATTCATTCCTAAAAGTTGATGACTTTTTTTAAGATATTCAAACATATAATTGAATAAACATTAATAACCAAAAAATAGCTTTATAAATTTTGGATAACTTTTTTAAAGCGGATATATTCGCTTAAACGAAGACCCGTCCATTTTCCTAAGAAGATATTAATAGGAAAAGTGAATAAAATAACCCAAGGGTGAAAAACTAACAATTTAATTAAAGGGGGAAAACTGGCGACAAAAAACCCCAAAATAGAAATAAAGAGAGTTTCAATAGCTAGAATGATAGCTGTTTTATCTCCTTTTTCAATTTGGACGGCAACAAATTTTTCTACAATAGTAATCATAATTAAAATAGGAAAAATAGAAACAGCAGCTAAACCAGTGCGACGAAAACTACCACCCAAGACTAAAAGACTAAGCATAAAAAGAGCAACTACTGTAAGCATTATAGCAACGCGAGGTAAATAAAGAAGCCGAAATGGCTTTAAAACAAAACGCATTAACATACCAACTAAAATAACGGTAATAAAAATAGTAATACCGTATTTTAGTCCATTAGTAGCTAGAAAAGCGAAGGTGATTAAAAGGGGAGTATAAATCCCAAAAGCCTTAATCCCAATTACTTGGCGGAGAAAGGCAATGAGGGTAGCAATAATAGGAAGCATTAAAATTAAAATAATAGTGCTAATCGGTACGCCACTAGCTAGAAAAAAGGTTATAATAGGACTAAAAAGAGTTGAGTTAATTTGAAGATAATGCATAATTTATAAATTTAAAAGTTTACGACTATTTAAATGGCAGATAGCAATAGCAATGGCGTCAGCGGTATCATCTGGCTGAGGAATTTCTTTTAAATGAAGAATATTCTTAGTCATAAGTTGAATTTGTTTTTTTTCGGCTCGTCCATAACCAGTTAAGGCTTGTTTAACTTGGAGAGGCGTATAATGGGCTACTTTAACATTATTTTGCTTCATTGTCAATAAAATAGCTCCCCGTGCTTGAGCTACTTCAATAATGGTTTTTTGGTTTTTAAAAAAGAAAATATCTTCAACTGCACATTCTTGGGGTTGGAATTTTTGAACAATTTTTTTTAAATTCTGGGAAATTTCTAATAGTCTATCAGCTTTAGTATGATCAGGTGAAGTGCTAATATGACCATAAGATAAGGGTTGCAGAGTGCCTTTTTTTTCATAAAGGACAGCCCAGCCAGTAGTGGCTGTTCCAGGATCAATACCTAAAACTCGTAACATAAAAAGAGGATGAGTAATAAAAAATAATTTTATTTTATACCCCCACGTTAATAAATAAATTATAGATTATCATAAATTTCATCTATATCATCTTGATTATCTAGAGCGATTAGCAATTTTTTGTAGGCTAGTTGAGTTTCTTTGTTGATAGTGGCAATACTTTTTGGCAAATAAGCTAATTTAGCTTCTAAGATAGTAACTTCTTTTTGCTCGGCTAATTTTTTTTGTACAGTTTGTAATTTTTTTGAATCAGTAATAATACTTAAATAATCGCTTTCAATTTTAATATCTTGAGCTCCTGCATCAATAGCGATTAATTCTAATTCATCGGTATTTTTTATTGAGCTTTGGATATTAATGAGGCCAATTAAGTTAAAATTCCATAAAGAACTACCCTGTTCACTCATTTTTCCTCCATTTTTGGTTAAAATACTCTTTATTTCACTAACTGTTCGGTTACGATTATCGGTAGTAGTTTTAATGATTAACATAATTCCTCCTGGACCAACAGCCTCATAAACAATTTCTTCTAAGAGGTTACCTTTTAATTCTCCTGTCCCTCGCTTAATAGCTTTTTCAATATTATCTTTAGGCATATTAAAAGCTTTAGCCTTATCAATAGCCATTCGTAATTTAAAATTGGTTTCTGGATTACCGCCTCCTTCTCGGGCGGCGATAACAATCGGTTTAGCTAAGCGAGTAAAAACTTTAGCTCGTTTAGCATCTTCCAAGCCTTTTTTATGTTTAATTCCCGCCCAATGAGAATGTCCTGACATAAAAAAATAAATTAATTTTATTAATTATCCATAGTATAACATTTTTTAGTTGTAGATTCAAACTAAAACTTTAACCATAAATGATTAAAAAAAGAATTAATTTTAATCCAAAGACGAGTAGTTAATTTTATTAACCAATGTTGGGAATGGTGGTTGGCAGTAAAAAGATAAAGATTTGTTTGAGGAGAATAAGCAAGGAAAGGAGTTTTTGGTATAATAATAGGAGTTTGAATAGAGGATGAAAAGGAAATTATTTTCCAATGCTGAAATATTTTTTTGCGTTGAGAAGGGTTGATAATTGGTATTACGGGAGGGTTTTTAGTAATTATTATAGGTTGTGAGGTAGATAAAATTTTTGAAGAGGCTGTTTTTTGAGTAGCCATTCCTTTTACCAAAGTGTTTTTAGAAAAAACAAAATTTGTTTTTATGGGTGGTAATATCCATTTCCAAGTAGATTTTATTTTTTGGTAAAGTTCATTCTCCGCAATGGTTTTTTCTCCGTGGTTATATTTAATTTTCTGAACAACTTTTCCGTCTGGTAAACGAAACTCTATTTTAGTTTTGCTATTAGCTAATGCAAAAGCACAAATACTACGTTTTAGTTTTTTTGTTTTTCCCGCTTTGATTTTAAGATCTTTTCTAATCGGGTGATTATATAATTTATTCCAGCCAGTAGCGATGCTCCAATTTTTAAGATTGACTTTGTGATGAGATTTATTTTTAATTTTAATCCATTCATTATTGCTGTCACGTCCTGAAGGATTGGGAGAAAGGCTTGTAATCCTTATTTTGGGCGCTTTATATTTTTTTACTTTAACAATAAAATTATAAAAAGCATCTTCGCCTTTACCAGTAATTTTTAAACTAGCTTTATAGGTTCCAGTTTTTTTATATTTATGGCGAGTTTTTTTAAGATAACTTTTATGACCGTCGCCAAAATCCCAAGTAAATTTTTGGGCATCTTTGTCGGTGCTTACCTTAAAAGAAGCGTAAATATTTTTATAAATATTCTTATCTTTACTAATTTTTCCAGAAAGAATTTTATCAAATTCATTTTTTCTTTCGGGGGTAATTTTAGATGTCCAACGCCAAACAGAGCCGTCAAAAGCATATGAATATTTGGACTTTCCTTTATTATAAGAAAGTGAATCAACTAAAATTCCATTTTCATCAAAAACCTTTGCGCTGTCGTTAGAAGAATTAAGATAAAATTTTCCTTTAAAAATATAAAATTTATTTGGCTGTAGAATGCAATCTTTTTTTAAAGGTTTTCCTTTATGAATTGAATCAGAAGCTGACCAATTTTTTAGGTCTATATTTTTATGGGAAATATTTTTTATTTCAATAAATTCTGTCTCGCCAGCTTTTGTATCAGGCGACGGATAAATTTCGTTAATTTTTATTTTATCGGTGTAAATGGATTTTCTAGGGCTGTTATTAGCGATACCGTCGTTTGAAGTATTGTCGTCGTCACCTAAGGTACAATCTTTTTCTTCTGAATTTTTTATTCCAGGTGTTCCACCATCGATACAGCTTTCATGCCAACCCGATTTATTTAAATTGTTTTTTTCCAGTGTTTTGCCATTATTATTACCACCTAAGTTGCTATTATAATCAGCTTTAATAAATAAATGCTTGCACCTATCTTCACTTAAGCGAATAGAGCTTTTTTTGGCTGGTAAGTCTAATGCTGAATAATATAGATCAATATTATTTGAATGGGTGTAATCGCTATAAAAAGCATTTTTTTTATAGCTAGTGATGACAATATATTTTTTAGCGGGTATAGTTATATTTTTTTCTATTCCATGACAATTAATGTAAGCATCCCCTTTTTTATTTAAGGTTAGATTAACATCGTCATTAATTTTAAAAGTTTTTTTGAATAAATGTATGTCCGTATCGCTATCATTATATAATTCTATCCATTGTCTGTGACTATTATTACCTTTTGGGTTATACATTATTTCAGTTATAATTAAATTTTTATAATAATCTCCAGTCGGATTATTATCATTATTATTATTTACAGCTGAAACTTTTTTACAATAAAAAACCGCCCAAATTAAAAACGGTAGCAAAACTAAAAGCTTAAGAAAAAAATTATTTTTGTTTTTATTATACCTTATGGCAACTGATTTTTTCACTCAAACTTAAATAAAGAAAGGATATTAGTCAATGTCTTCATGGTGAATTTTTTTACTGAGCATTTCAGTAAATTCTATGTTTTCTTGTTGTTCAAATTTTTTCTGTAAATTCATAATAAGATCTTTTATTTGATAGGGATTGGCAATATTATGAAATAAGAATTTTTCTTGTTCACCAGCTGTTTGTACCTGAATGTTGCCGTAATTAAAAAAAGTAGGAATGATTCCTTTAACGTCGGTGGTTACATCTTGAATTTTTTCTAATTCTAATTCGCTAGTTTTACGATTAAATAAGCCGTTTTGTTCAATATTAACAATACGACGATTAGTGACAATCCAAATATCAAAATAATAATCAATCCAAATGATAAAAAAAGTTAACCAAATAAAAAGAAAAAAGGAATTTTGTCCAAAAAGAAATAAATTTCTACGATAAGGATCATTAAAAAAATCAAAGAAAGCGAAAGAAAAACCAAAACTACCAAAAAATAAAAGTATTAAAAAAAATACTAAAATAAATTGGCTTAAAATATCAAACCAATGTCGGTGTAATATGAGGAGGATTTTTTCGTCTGGTTTTTGTCCATCAAAATGATATTGAATAGTAGTTTGAGTTGGAAACATAAGTTTAAATTAAAGGGGAAAAGTTAGTAATTAAAACATTCCAATTAATAGAAAAAAATAAAAAAATATTAGAAAAAAGTAGTAAAACAGAAAAAACAATAAAAAGAGGTAAAATAATTTTATTTAACCTAGTTTTACTCCCATATTTAACTAAATGATAAACAATAAAAAAATAAACCAGGGTAAAAATAATGAGAATTAATGCGTAAAGTGAAAAAATAATATAAATCATTTAAAGAAAATTATTAGTTATATTTTTATTTTTAATTCCTAAGTGATCATAAGCGTTTTGGGTAACTATCCGACCTCTAGGTGTGCGAGCGATGAAGCCAATTTGAATTAAATAAGGTTCATAAACTTCTTCAATAGTGCGTATTTCTTCTGAAGTAGCGGCAGCAATAGTGCCGAGACCAACTGGTCCACCTTCAAATTTTTCAATAATAGTTTTCAAAATATGTTTATCAGAAGGTTCTAATCCAATAGAATCAACATCAATCATTTGAAGCGCTTTTTCGGCTATTTCTTTATCTACAATAGGAAAATCTTTTATTTGCGAGAAATCACGTACACGTTTTAATAATCTATTGGCTACGCGAGGATTATAGCGGGAGCAAGTAGCAATTTTTTCTAAACCAGAAGCATCTACTTTTACATCTAAAATATGGCTAGAGCGTTTAATAATTTGTTGAATTTCTTGATTGGTATAAAATTCAAGACGGTGAACTGCTCCAAAGCGATTGCGTAGAGGATTAGAGAGAGAGCCTAGGCTAGTAGTAGCCCCAATTAAAGTAAAATGCGGTAAATCTAGTTGAATAGTTCTGGCTGAAGGACCCTTACCAATAATAATATCTAATTTATAATCTTCCATAGCAGGATAAAGAATTTCTTCAATAGATTTATTAAGGCGATGAATTTCATCAATAAATAAAACATCACCATCAGAAAGATTAGTTAAAATTGATCCAAAATCACCTACTCTTTCAATAGCTGGACCAGAAGTAGTTTTAATATTAACTCCCATTTCTTTAGCTATGATATTAGCTAAAGTAGTTTTTCCTAAGCCGGCTGGTCCATAAAGTAAAACATGTTCAATGGCTTCTTTTCTTTTTTTAGCGGCTTGAATTAAAATATCTAGATTTTTTTTAACTTTAATTTGTCCTACATACTCGTCAAAATTTTGTGGACGTAAAGTGGTATCAAATTGAATGTCTTCCGATTTTTCACTAGAAGTAGTAATCATAAAAAATAAACTAATCTTTAGAAAAAAGCTTCTTTATTCTAGCACTGGTTGACAAATTTAACAAACTATGCTAGGTTACTTAGTCATCTTCCTTGATCTAGTATCAAGAAAAGATGATAAGCAGTAAATTGCAGGCAATTGGTGACTTCTATCTTTTGTCGTCAATGCGGGAATTTTTTTCAAGATATGGGTAGGGTGGTTTTGGCTGCGCTATACCTCGATTTCATTCTCTTTTCAAGGCTCTTAGTTTTGATTTTGCCTGCAGATTAATGTGACTGAAAAAAGTAAAAAAAGACCCAGTTTAACACTTGGGTCTTTTTGATTTTGGATAGTTTGAATAGAGATTTTTATAAATCAGTTACTCGTTCTATTTCCGATAAAGAAGTTTCACCTTCTAAGACTTTTAAGACTCCGTCTTGTTTCATAGTTAACATTCCTAGTTCTATAGCTTTATCTTGTAAATCTGAAGTAATAGCTCCTTGAGTTATTAATTTTTGAATTTCTCGAGAAATTTGAAAAATCTCACTAATGGTCATACGCCCTTTATAGCCTAAGCCATTACATTTAGCACAGCCCTTAGGATGATAAATAGTAGAAATTGGAGGAATTGTTACTTGACTTTGAGGGGAAATAGTTTTTAAAACTGACTCCAATTTAGTTCTTTCGTTTGGTGTGGGGGTAACTTTTTCTTTACAATCACAAAGTTTTCTTACTAAACGTTGAGCGATAAAAGCATTCACGGAAGTAGCAATATCAGCGTAAGAAACGCCCATATTATTAAGACGAGCTACAGCTCCAGCGGCATTATTGGTATGTAATGTGGAAAGAACTAAGTGTCCAGTTAAAGCGGCTTGAACAGCTACTTGGGCTGTTTCGTTATCTCTAATTTCACCAATCATCATAATATCTGGATTTTGACGGAGAAGAGAACGTAAAGCGGTAGCAAAAGTGTAACCCTCTTTTTCATTAACAGGAGTCTGAAGAATGTCGGGGAGTTGATATTCAATAGGATCTTCCACTGTAATAATTTTTATTTCAGGTTGATTAAGTAAATTTAAAATACTATAAAGAGTAGTGGTTTTTCCAGAGCCTGTTGGACCAGTATTAAGAATAATACCGTTAGGTTTTTTTATCTCTGCCATTATTTTAGTTAAATTTTGCTGACGAATACCTAGTTTAACTAAATCTAATTCCATAGAAGAAGATTTTAATAAACGCATAACTACCGTTTCTCCATAACCACCTAAAATAATAGAAACACGAACATCTATGCTGTTTTCTTTTAAGGATTGAATATTTTTATTTAAATTAATGCTAAAGCGACTATCAATAACTCCTTGACGGACTTCTGTTTTTACACCAGAAAGAATTTTTATTTCTCCTAGAAGAGCAGGATATCCATCCAAGGGAAGAGAGGCTACTTTTTGAAGAATACCATCAATCCGAAAGCGTACATTAACGGAATCTTTTTCTGGTTCAATATGAATATCACCGACATCCAAAATAAGAGCCGCTGCAAAAATAATTTTATTAATTTCCGAGGTTTTAGAATTTTTTAAAGTTGTTTCTAGTTTTTTAAAATCGTGAATATTTTCTTGGGCTTTATTAAATTGTTCTTGATTAATATTAATACCTCTTCCCAAAGTTTGAGCCATTAATTTTTCGTAAATATTTTCTAAAAATTCTCCTTGTCCTGTTACTCGCTTAACCTCATCAATGGAAGTAATCCCAGATACGGCTTTTAAAATTCCGTCTTGGAGCATAGTGATCATCCCAGCTTCTAAAGCGGCTAAAGCAATGTCGGTTTCTCCAGCCATTTCTAAAATTAATTTTTCAATACTATCATTAATAGTAAGTACTTCAAAAATACCAATACGTCCTTTATAGCCAGTGCCATTACATTTAGGGCAACCTTTAGGGCGATACAATTTTTTGATTTGTTTGGGAATTTCTACTTTGGCTTTAGGGGAAATAATAGAGAGAATTTTTTTAATAGTTTCAATAGATTCTTGGGCGGGTGTATAACTTTCCTTGCAATCACAAAGACAACGAACTAATCTTTGTCCAATAACAACATT
>CAZWWQ010000019.1:0-8276 GCA_964637685.1 uncultured Bdellovibrionales bacterium
TTTCTCCGTGAAAAATCTTTGTAATTTCAAAAGCCAATTTCATTTTGACATCACGGGGGTTACTCTTTTCTTTTTTTAAATCTTTAGCTATCTGCTTAATTTCTTCACTTGTAACTTCTGTACATAATTCAAAATATCGTATCATTAATTTATCAGAAATTGACATTGACTTACCATACATTACTTCTGGTTTATCAGAAAGAGCAATAAAATTATTTTTACTTTTACTCATTTTTTCAATTCCATCCAATCCTTCCAAAAGAGGACAAGTAATTACATCTTGAGGTTGTTGATTATAGCGTTTTTGAAGATGTCTTCCCATTAAAAGATTAAATTTTTGATCTGTTCCACCTAATTCTATATCAGCTTTCAAGGCAACTGAGTCATAACCTTGCATAGCCGGATAAATAAATTCTTGAATACTTAAATCTATATCTTTTTTAATCCTCTCTTTAAAACTAGCCCTCTGTGCCATTTGGGCATAAGTTATTTTAGAAGTTAGCGTTATTGTATCTCTTAAACTTAGCTTCCCTAACCATTCTGAGTTATAGCGAACTTCTACTTTTTTCATATTCAAAATCTTACTTGCTTGATTTTGATAAGTTTGCATATTTTTTTTAATTTCTTCTTCCGTTAAAGGTTTCCTTTCTGAAGCTCTTCCCGTTGGATCACCAATCTTAGCCGTAAAATCACCAATTAAGAAAATAACTTGATGACCTAAATTTTGAAATTCCTTAAGTTTTTTAAGAACAATAGCATGACCTAGATGCAAGAAAGAACCCGTAGGATCAATCCCTAATTTAACTCTCAATTTTTCCCCTTTTAACATTCTTCTTTTAAGATGCTCCTTAACAATCACTTCTTCAACCCCTCGGCTTAAAACTTGCTCTATTTTTTTTTCATCAGTTACTATTTTTTCCATATTTTTATTATCTTCGTTTTAACGAAAATCAATTACAAAAAGTTATAAATTATTTTTTATTCTACTACTGCTTTTATTCTTCGCACACCAGCACTAGAACTTTGTTCTTTTTTAATTCTAAAAACACCTTTAATATCTCCTGTATTTTTTACATGCGGTCCTCCACAAATTTCCCGGCTGAAAGCCGGTCCGCCTTGGGCGGATCCACCAATCGTGTAAACTTTCACTTTTGCTCCATATTTATTATTAAATTCTCCTTCTGCTCCAATAGCTCGTGCTTTTTCTAAAGTCATTTCTTCCATTGTAACAGGCACTCCATCTTGAATAATTTTATTGACAAATTCAGTCACAGCTTTTTTTTGATCTTCAGTCATTTTTTCAGGACAAGAAAAATCAAATCTAATTCTTTCATTGGTAATATTAGAGCCTTTTTGATGAACTTCCGTTCCTAAAATTTTTCTTAACCCAGCCAACATCAGATGAGCCACTGTATGTAATTGGGTAGTTTTTTCTCTTGTATCAGCTAGTCCACCTTTAAACATACCCGCGCTAGCTGTTCGTGAAAGCTCTTGATGTTTTTTTACTTCTTTTTGAAAACCCTTATCATCAACTTTTATTTTTCTTTCTTGAGCTAATTCCTGTGTTATCTCTAAGGGAAATCCATATGTTTGATACAAATCAAAAGCTTCTTTTCCTGTTATATCCGTTTCGGCTAATTCTTCAAATTTTTTTAATCCACGTTCTAAAGTTTTTCTAAACTTATTTTCTTCTTTTTCCAATTCAGTTATTATTGTTTCCTTTTGAGCTAATAACTCGGGATAAGCTTCTTGAAAGTATTGAATATAAATATGCGCAACTTTTCCACAATAATTTTCTTTAATCCCTAATTTGTGAGCATAACGAATAGCCCGACGAACAAGACGTCTCACAAAATATCCTTGATCTTTATTGGATGGATAAACACCATCCCCAATCAAAAAAGTAGCCGCTCTTAAATGATCGACAATAACTCTAAAGGCTTCTTTATTATCAGTATATTTTTTATGGCTTAATTCTTCCACTGTCTTGATGGCATCAGTGAATAAATCTGTTTGAAATATATCTGGATTATCCATAACTGCTGCCATTTGACGTTCTAAGCCACCACCATAATCTACATTTTTTTGTTGTAATTTTTCAAAACCTTTTTTCGTTTTTACATATTCCATAAAAACATTATTACCTATTTCTAAAAAACGACCACAATCACAATTAGGATGACAAGGTTGATCTTTATAGGGAGATTTTTCATGCAATTTCAGTTCTTTACCAAAATCCCAAAACATTTCACTATCTGGTCCACCAGGTTCTCCCAAAGGCATTTTAGCTGGTTCACCAGAACGACTCCACCAATTCTTTTTATCGTCATAATAAAATATTCTTCCTTTTTGCATACCATCCCGTTCCGCAAAATCTACATCTTGAGCTTCAATACCTACTTTTTTAAATTGTTCTTGCCAAATTTTAACTGCTTCTTCATCACGCTCTATACCGATTTTTTTATTACCCCGAAAAACTGTCACATAAATTCTCTGCGGATCTAATTTTAATTCTTCTGTTAAAAACTGAAACATCCATTCAATTTGTTCCTGCTTAAAATAATCTCCCAAAGACCAATTACCTAACATCTCAAAAAAAGTAGTATGTCTATTATCTCCCACTTCCTCAATATCTTGAGAACGAAAAGCTTTTTGACTATCAGCAATTCGTGTTCCCAACGGATGTTTTTCTCCCAACAAATAAGGAAGCATTGGTTGCATCCCTGAGCCCGTAAAAAGAGTAGTGGGATCATTTTGGGGTACTAATAAAGCACTGGGAATAACGGCATGCTTTCGTTTTTGCATAAAAGCTAAATATTTTTTTCGTAATTCATTAGCATTCATTTTCTTTCTAATTTAATTTATTTAATTCTAAAGCGAAGCTCTTTTTCTATTTTTCGATATTCATCTGAACTAATATTATATCTGAAAATACTTCGTAAACTGACCATAGCTTGGCTAGCATCCAATTCACCTCTATCTAATTTCCTTTCCATATCACTTAATTTTTTTTCTAAACCATACACCTTGGATTTTTTATCACCAATAATATTAAGCACTATTTTTTTACAATTAGATAACATATTTATATTTTTAAATTTAACTATTTACCTATTTTATACTTACTGCATTAATCAAAATTATGTTTTATAAAAAATTAAGTTTCTTTTTATATCTTTTTATATCTCCTTCATTTTGCTCTAGTTTATTTTTTATTTTTTCCAATTTCTCTTTTTTTTCCTCCATATTCATAGCCAATCTTTCCTGATCTATTTTAGCTTTTCTTATTTCCATTTCTAAAGAATCCTGTTCCTGTTTCATTTTTCGTTGATCTGATTCTAACATAACCATTTGCATATTAAGAGAACGTTTTTGTCTTTTCTTCTCCTCTGGAGTTAAATTTTGTAAATCATCTTTTGTATACATACTTTTTATTTTATTTAATTATCCCACCCCCTAATACAATTTCTTTTTTATTATAAAATACAGCTGATTGCCCTGGTGCTGGTATTTTTTGTTGTCGCCTAAAAATTGCTTCCAATTCCATTGATGAATTATTATTATCAGTTTTATCTATTATAGCACATTTAAGCGGAGCTTGGTATCTAATCATAATAAAGCAATTCAGTGGTAACTTAGGAGTTGCTCCTAACCAATTTACTTTTTCTAAACATATCCTTTTAGTAAATAGCTTAAGTTCTTGAGATTGATTAGTAACTACTAATTTATTTTCAGTATATTTTTTAGCTATCACATAATAAGGACCGTCTCCTCCGATGTTGATATTTTTTCTTTGTCCTAAAGTATATAAAGATAATCCTTCATGTTGACCAATGATTTTTCCCTGAATATCCACTATGGGACCTTTTTTCAAAGAAATATTTTTTTTCAAAAATTGTTTTGTGCAACTTTGATTTAGAAAACAAATATCCTGTGATTCTTTTTTATTAGCCACCATCAATTTAAATTCTTGAGCTTTTTTTCGAACCACATTTTTTTTATACTGTCCCAAAGGAAACATAATTTTAGACAATTGTTTTTCTTTTAAACGATATAAAAAATAGGATTGGTCTTTTTTTTTATCTTCGGCCATAGCTAAAACATATTTCCCTGATTTTTTAATAATTTTAGCGTAATGACCAGTAGCTATATAATCTACATCCATTGATAGCATTTCAGCTAAAAGAATTTTAAATTTAATATTTTCATTACAAAAAATACACGGATTAGGAGTTTTTCCTTGTGCATATTCTTTTAAAAAATAGCCCACCACCTCTCGCTTAAATTTTTCTCTTACATCTATTATTTTTAAAGGAATCGCTAAAACGTTACAAATTTCTTGTACTTCTTGAATCTCTTTTTGATCATCTATTTTATTTTCTTTTTCTTTCCAAAAGCGTAAAAAAACACCAGTTACTTGGTAACCAGTCTTTTTTAATTCTCCTGCTACAACTGAAGAATCTACTCCTCCAGACATACCCACCAATACTTTTTTTTTCTTTTTTACCATCATATTAAAATAGAATACGAACGAAAAAAATTATTCGTAAATTTAATTGCGACCAATTTTGTTTAAATTAATTCGGCAATAAGACTTTATTCATTTATTAAGTTGTCTTCTGTTTTATTCTCTTTCTTTTGTCGATTTTCTTGAGTGGTCTCTTGTTGAATTCTTTTTTGAAAATTAAAAGTTGGTGATTGTTGAGCATTACGAATTATTATTTCTCCCGTATAAATAGATAACCAAGCCACTAAAAAACTTAGTCCTAACATAACGATAAAAGCTAGATGTGTAGAAACTTTTCTTTTATAAGCATTATTTTTCGACATTATTTTTTTGTGCTTCATTAATTAAATCTTTTATTTCTTTTAAATTCACTGTTTTTTTCTTTTTAGAACGACTAAATTTTTTAGGAGTCATATGACTCATTTGATTTAAAGTCAATGACTTACTCTGAGGATCAAAAGACAAAACATCTTCAGAGACAGTTGACACTAAAGTAGAATTTTTTTTATTTAATTGATTTTTATTTGTTATCTTTGAAACAATTTTTTGATTCTTTTCTTTTTCTATTTTATCTAAGGCTTTATATCTTTGATAATCTCTTAAACACTCTCGACAAAAAGTAGGACGAGCAGGATCAGGTTTAAACGGTACTTTAATTTTTTCTCCACAAGTATCACAAACAGCCTTAAATAATTGTTTTTTTTCATTAGGTAATACCTTCAATTCTTTTTCCTCTGGAAAAACTTGTTTTGAATTAATAACTTGCTGAGAATACTTTACCTTAGGAATTAGTTTTTCCTCCTCTTTTTCTTTTTTCTGCGTCAGTTTTGTTTTTTTGATAAATTTATTTTCGCCTCTCTCGGTTCTTTTGACTAACTCTTTTTTTTCTCGCACTGGCTGTTTATCTAAAAACATTCCACTCCAACGAGCAATTTTTTCCTCAATAACAGCCCTGGGTTGACTATATTGTTCTCGTGATGCCTTTATAATTTTTTCTTTGTTATTATCTAGTTGAGTAATATCTGTTGGAGGAAGAGTTATAGCTGAAAAAGCATCCCCCGCGATTCCATCAATCATTAACTTTAAATAAATGTGATATTTAGATAAATTAACAATATCATTCATCAAAAAAACTGGATCAAATTCTTTTTCTAACTGTTCGCCATCTTCAGCTCCAACACGAAAAGAAACCAACGTTCCCACATTACCAAAAATAGAGTCTCTTACTGTTGTATTGCCATCAAAAATAAGCTGATTAACGTATTGATGCGCTAAAATCAAACTCAGGCGATATTTTCTCGCTTCACTCAAGATGTTAGCAAAAGATTCTGTCGCAAAATTTTGAAATTCATCCACATAAAGATAGAAATCTTTTCTTTCTTCTTCTGGAATATTGACTCTTCCCATGGCCGCTAATTGAATTTTAGTAATAATCATTCCACCAAGAAGACGCATTACATCTTCCCCAATTCGTCCTTTAGAAAGATTAACGATTAGTATCTTCCCTTGATTCATAATTTCCTCCATATCAATGGTTGATTTTGGCTGACCAACAATATGCCTAATCATAGCTGAAGAAAGAAATTGACCCACTTTGTTTTGAATCGCTGCCACTGCTTCTTTTCTAAACCGATCATCCCATTTATCAAATTCATTCAACCAAAAAGACTTTACTACCGGATCCTTAATTTTAGGATAAACTCTCTTACGATAATCTTTATCACTCATCATTCTATTTACTCCCAGCATAGTAGAACCAGGATAATCCAATAAAGCTAAAATAGTATTGTTAAGAATATATTCCATCCGAGGACTCCAAACGTCTGGCCATATTTTCTTAAAAACTCCCATCATACCAGAAGCTACTAAATTTTTTTTATCTTCATCAACCGATTCTAAAATATTAAAAGCTAACGGAAATTCTTTGTCCGCTGGATTAAAATAAATTATATCATCAACACGTTCATTAGGAATAACACTGACCATTTTTTCGGCAAATTCACCATGGGGATCCACTACGCAGATACCTTCCCCATTTTGGATATCCTGAATGGCCATATTTTCTAACATGCTAGATTTTCCCATTCCTGTTTTTCCAATCACATACATATGACGACGACGATCATCTCTTTTAATTCCAAACACTCGTTCTTGATTTCTAAAATTAGTTTTTGCAAAAAAATTTATTTCTTCCATTTTTTAAAATTTTATTTTATTGGTAAATTGGTTGGCGCTGAACCTAGCTTGGATTCCACTCTAGCTAAAGAAGGAGCTTTTACATACATATCAGGAAAATGAAAAAGAGTAGCCAATTCTTTAGTGCAAAATACCACCTTAGCATCATCCATATTTCTCTTTCTATAGCGAGCATAAATTTTTCTTTGTCGTTTAGCTAACCTTGGCTGAGTAAAGAATATTTTGGCATAAGTTTTGCTTATATCTTCTGGTTTTAATTGATTCATATTAACATCATTAAACTGTTTAATAGCTCCCATAACCGCACTTATATTTGATTTATCAAAATCTTCTCTTTTTCCTAAATATACTAATCGCATTTTAGTTTGAAAAAGATTTTGTCCAATTTTTTCTTCCGTAAATTTTAAGCGATCTTTTTCCATCGTCGAAAGACGAAACTCTAAGGGTTGCAAATCCTTTTTATCAGCTCCTTCAAAATTTACTAGACTAAACATACCGTTAATAATATTAGTAAAAACATCTATTAAATCTCCTACGATACCCCCAGAAGTTTTCATTTCTTCTCCTTTGAGTTTTTTAATTACTGTTTGATATTTTTTATTATCTGGTTCTGGTAATGGCTGTATTACTAATTGAAACCAAAGGTGTTGTCCTTCTTTTAATGTTCCCAATACTTCTAAAAAAGCTGCCATAGGATCAATCATTTCACCAGTCACGCTCTCTTCAAATCTATCGTAAGTTTTAATAGGCAAAGCATCATCTGCTACAAATTCAAAATCACTCCCCCATAAGGTCCAGTCTTTATTAGGAATAATTTTAGGAAAATTATTCGTATAATCAGAAACCTCTCTAATTTCTGCATCTGGATATTGTGCATAAATATGAGCTTCTAAGATTTTTCTATATTTTTTCTGTGTTCGAATATAGAAATGAGCTTTCCCCTGATCTCCTACTAATTCTAAGCTAAAACGATCATGCCAAAAAGCTCCTTCTAAATATTGACCAAAAGTATGATAACTAGTCAAAACACCTGCCATAGCTGAAAAAATAGGTTCCATTGCCTTTGGCCCTCTTTCAATATCATTAGGAGGTATTATTTCTAAAAAAGTCCACTTTTGAGAAGCATTCCAAGAATTAATGGAATAAAAAGCCACATAGTCTATCCAAAGAAATTTAAAAAGATAATAAAATAAAATAGGAAAAAACAACCACCAAAAACTAGTAATGGCTTTACTAAATGTCGCTAAAATCAAACTTATATCTGAAACGTTGTTCATTTAATTAAAAGTTGTCCTTTATGTATTTTTTAAAACAATTTTCTTAAAAAGCTGGGTTACTTGATATTATTTATTTAAAGTATAATAATTTTCTTGTTTACAAAAAAATTCTGTGTTGTTCAAGTTTATCATTACCGTGGCTTTTTTGACTTTTCTCATCTTAATCACTTGTGCTAAAATCTTTTCTTTCGTTAGAGGTTTTTGACTTTGTTCTAATATTTTCTTTAAAACCTCTCTAACTGTTCCTGGAAAATACCCCCATTCACGTAAAGCATAAATACCTCGTCCTATTAAAA
>CAZWWQ010000020.1:0-8259 GCA_964637685.1 uncultured Bdellovibrionales bacterium
GAATTATACATTATAAGTTATTTTTGTCAAGCTTTTGTACTAGAAGAGTGCCTCTTGAACACTTAGAACTGTTATCCTAAATTTAAGTATGTCATTCTGAACCCTAGACTTGTCATTTTTCTCCCCATTAGGGGGAGATGTCGCGTACTCGCGACAGAGAGGGAGAAAGCGTGTGATAAAATAAAAATTAAACAAACTAGCTTAATGTTTTTTCTTAGTCTTTTCCTCACCTGTCCGGAGTACCGGACATCCTCTCCCCAAGGGAGAAGAGGATTTGAAAAAGCTTTCTCTCGCCAAGCAACAAAAAAACTCCAATGAAGTGAAGTTTTTGTTTTTATTATCCCCTATCGTTCGGGGAAAGACAAGGAACCTTGCCTTCTTTGTTTTTAAGCCTTTCGGCTTTTTTATTTTTCTATTTATTTTTATTTTTTCTTAAAAATCAATCTACTCCATATATTATTTTTAATTTAAATTAGCTTCTTTATTATTCTCTTTAACTAGATCACGCCAAAGTAGGTCTATTTCTTCAAAACTAACTGACAAGAAAACTATGGGAATAAGAGCTAAAACAGATAGTAACACCAATATCGTTATATTTGTTATATAATTAACTATCGCTACTTCATTGGCTTGATAACTTTGAGTAAAACCTTCCCACCAACTTAGATGATTTTCTCTTTCTGTTTTTGCTTGTAACGGATTATCTATTTTTTTTAAAACTGTATCTTTTATTGATACTACTTGTGGTACTATTTTATTTTCTTTTTGAATTAAGTTCGCTCTTTTTTCTCCAGAAACTTTTTTCTTCGTAGTTACATTAGCCACTGCACCAATTAATGAGCCAAATTCTTCTACAGTAATTATAGAACTTTGACCATCTATTTCTCCAACTCCTACCGCTATTCCTGTTTCTAAATAATGTGGATTTAAAATATTTTTTCTATGATCAGGACTCTTCATCCAAGCCTTATTCTGATTTTCAGCGGTTAAAAAATTAATGGCTAAATTTTCTCCTGCATATTGATAGTTATAACCATCTTTTTCATACCAAGACCAAGGAGTAACTCCCTGCGGTGACGTATGAGCAAAATAATTATTTTTGATCATATCATTTAATTTATCGTGTGCTACTTTCATTAGTTGACTATTTTCCTTTAAGACACTTAATCCTTGTTTAGCTCTTTCTTGATTAATTAGTTTTAATACTGAATTAGGAGTAATTTGACTAGCTAAAGCTGGTATCGCACTTAAGGAAAGCCCTAAAGTTAAAATAAGGACTGAAATAAGGTATTTAATTGTATTTTTTAGTTTCATAGTAAGTTATTTAAAGACAGAAAAAACGGGCTTTTTCACCCGTTGTTTATTGTCCTTTTCTTCACTTATACATCCATTATAGCAGATATTCACTCTATTGTCCAGCTTTCTAAATGATATCCGAATTAAAAAAACGGCTCTTGATAAAAAATATATCAAGAACCGAGATTACACTAAACTAATTTAGCATTTATGCCTAAGTTGGTTTTAAGATAGTTTATAATTTTCTGTGAATTATCATAAAATATCTCAATTTCTTTTTCTTTTATACATTCAGATTTAGTAATGAGCCTGTCACTAAACCTTGAATAACCCAACAGACTTAATTCATCGTATGAAACTCCCCAGCGCCAAAGCCAAAGAATTGTAACCGTCCTTAACCTTTCCGGACGATTACTAATTAAGACTATTTTGTTCCCCTCTTTTTTCAAGCTTTTTAATTTTTTAATTATTTTCTTTCGTGGGAAAGAAAAAATCAAAAGATTAAGAAAAAAGTTGGGAATAATTCTTATTATCCAAGAACCTCCCTCCCAAAAAGTGAGAGTACCATCAATATCAAATCCTATAGTTTTCATTGCACTCTTCCTTTTTTCAAGCTTTTTATTTTAAAAGAACGAAAAGACTCACCCTATCCTTTATTTATTCCTAAAACAATCTTCCGATTTCCTATTTCAACTTCTTTTTCCAAATCGGCATTGTTCAATCTTCCTTTTTTAATTCCATTTGCCAAGATTTCTTTAGCAATTAAATCACCAAATTTTTCAAAAACAACTGACTGGCTATTATAACTAATAATAATACGATTATCAACCTTATAACCAGCTTCTTTTCGCATCTGCTGAATAGCCCGAATAATTTCTCGTGCCTGTCCTTCCATTCTTAATTCTTCTGTAATTTCGGTATCTAACCCAACTCCACCTTTCACCAACAGCGAGGCCTTGCTTGGCTGTGATTTTTTATCTTTTTTTTGCGATGCTAAAACTGTTATTTTTTTTACATTTACTTCTTCTTGAATAATACTCAAAAGATCTTCTCCTAAATTATTATCCTTAATTTTTAACTCTCGTAATGGCTGTCTTACTTTTATTTTTGCTTGTGCCCGTAATTGTAAACCTTCAGTAACTATCTCTCGTGTTTTTCTCATTTCCGTATTCAACTTTTCATCAATCAATTTTTCATTAGCTACTGGATAATCTTCCAGATGCACTGATTCTTTCCCTGCTAAATTTTTATAAATTTCTTCTGTTATAAAAGGGGCTATTGGCGCCATTAATTTTGATAACTCTACTAAAATATAATGTAGCGTTGTGTAAGCTTCATTTTTGTCGGCATCATTTTCACTTTTCCAAAAGCGTTTTCGTGAACGACGAATATACCAATTAGAAAGATCGTCTATAAATGGAGCTAACAATCTGGTAGCTTGCATTAATTGATATTTTTTCATCCGTCCATTAATTTTTTTAATCAGTTGATGAAACTCAGAAATAATCCAAGCATCTAAAATATTTTGATTTTTCTTTTTTGCAAACAACCTTTTACTAGATTGCTGTTTAAATTCCCACTTATCCACATTGGCATACATCACAAAAAAACTATAGGATTGCCAAAGCATCCGAAAAGTTCCCCGTGCAATTTCACTTAAATCTTTTTCATTAAAATTAAGATTATTCGCATTAACAATCGGCGACTGCATTAAATAAAAACGTAAAGGATCTGCCCCATATTTTTCCACCATTTTCATTGGATCGGGATAGTTTTGTAATTTTTTGCTCATCTTTTTTCCATCTTCTGCTAAAACTATTCCATTAACAATAACATTTTTGAAAGCTTTTTGATTTAAAATTCCACCAGCAATAGTATGTAAATAATAAAACCAAGCTCGGGTTTGATCTACTCCTTCAGCAATAAAATCAGCAGGGAAATTATTTTCAAATTCTTTTTTATTTTCAAAAGGATAGTGTTCTTGCCCATAAGGCATTGAACCACTGTCAAACCAAGTATCTAAAACATCTGGAATTCTTTTCATCACTCCTCCACATTTCTTACATTTAAAAGTTACTTTATCTACAATGTGTTTATGCAAATCAGTAATTTTTTCTCCACTTATTTCTTCTAACTCCTTAACCGAACCAAAAACCTTTCGTTTGCCACATTTATCACATTCCCAGATTGGCATTACGCTAGCCCAAAAACGCTGACGAGAAATTGACCAATCACGTGCACCCGCCAACCATTTTCCCCAACGACCTTCTTTAATATGTTCTGGCGACCAATTAATATCTTCTGCATTTTTCAATAATTCTTTTTTAATTTTTGTTACTGCCACAAACCATGAGCTAGTTGCATAATTTATCAACGGTGTATCACAACGCCAACAATGTGGATAACTATGCTCGTATTTTTCCTTATGAAAAAGCAATCCTTTATTAGCTAGATATTTTATTACTTCTACATCTGTAGCCTGAGAATTACCAATTGGCTTAACATTCAACCCACCAATTGCTTCTATTTTTTCATTCACCATACCGTCCATTCCCACATGTTGTGCAAAAGGCAGTTTTTTTTCTTTTCCTAATTCCATATCGTCCTCACCAAAAGCTGGAGCAATATGCACCACGCCAGTTCCCTCTTCTATTGTTACAAAATCCGCATCATAAATTTTCCAACCATTTTCTCTATTTTCCAACTTTTCATCATCGGCATATAAATTCCATAATGGTTCATATTCTAAACCAATCAACTCTTTACCAATAATATTACTCTGCACTATTTCAATACTTTTATCTTTAAAAATATTATCTATCCTATCACTAGCCACTATTAATAACTCTTTGATATCATCCACTCTTAAGGCTGTGTATTTAATATCTTTTCCCACAGCCAAAGCCACATTACCTGGTAATGTCCATGGAGTGGTTGTCCAAGCTAAAATACAAACATTATCTTTATTATATTTTTCACTTAACAACTTTTGATTAGGCTTTAGATAAAATTTAGCTGTTACACTCAAATCTTTTACATCTTTATATCCTTCACTCACTTCTGACTGCGATAAAGTAGTTTCACAACGCGGACAAATATGCATTGATCGGTAATCTTTGTAAATTAAATCTTTATCCCATAACTGTTTGAAAACCCACCAAACACTTTCCATATAATCCAAATCCATTGTTCTATAAGCATTTTTCATATCTGCCCAGCGACCTAAACGCGGAATAATTTTTTCCCATTCATTGGCATAAGACAAAACTTTACTGCGACAAAGTTCATTAAATTTATCTACTCCCAGTTTTTGAATTTCTTTTTTAGTTTTACTCCCCAACTCTTTTTCCACAATGTTTTCAATCGGTAAACCATGGCAATCCCAACCCCAACGTCGCTCTACTCGTTTACCTTGCATTGTCCAATATCTTGGCATTACATCTTTTAAAACTGTTCCAACAATATGACCATAGTGTGGTAAGCCAGTAGCAAAAGGTGGTCCATCATAAAAATTATATCGATTAGAATTACTCCGATTTTCTACAGATTTTTCAAAAATCTTATTTTCTTCCCAAAAACGGACTATCTCTTTTTCCATTTCTGAATATTTTTTTTTCGCATCAACCGCTTTAAACATAAAATTAAACTTTAAATAATAAACAACAATCGTTATTTTTCCAGCTAAACTTAATTTTCTTTTTTAAATATATAATACTTAAATTTATAAATCAATTAAATAAATACCTTTCTGCCCATTTTATATTTTCTACATTAAGGAAATAATTCCTTCGTCCACTTCATAAACATCTGTAAATTGGAGCTGTCGCATAATTTCCATAGCTACTTTTGTCCGACTTCCCGTACGACAATAGATCAAATAAGTATTATCTTTTTTCAATTTCGCCAACTTTTGTTGAAAATCAGATGCATAAAAATCAACATTGATAGCTCCTTCAATGTTTTCACTCTGAAATTCACCCGGTGTCCTTATATCAAGAATAATAAAATTTTTCTCTTTTTCCTTTTCTTGAATAAGTCTTTCCGTTTCTTCTTTATTAATAGATTTTATCATTCTATGGCTAACTGCTTAAAGCGTTCGTTAATTAAAATATTTTTATTATTTACATAAAATTCCCATCCTTGTCTAATATCTTTTTCTATTCCTGGAACAAAATTAACACCAACTAAATCATCAATGGATTGCCATTTCCATTGACTATGTTCTTTTTTATCAATTTGCACTTCTTTCCCATCAGCATACATATGCCATAAACAAACAAATTTAATGCCTGGAATTTTTTGTTGTTTTAATTCTGGAGTTCTAATTTCATATATTCCAAAAGGCCACGCCTCATCTACTATTATTCCTAGTTCTTCTTGCATTTGCCTTTTTATTGCTTCCTGAAAATTTTCTCCTGTTTTTACCTGTCCTCCTCCACACTCCCATTGTCCAGGATAAAGCTTTCTCTGATTTTGTCTTTTTACAATTAAGATTTCAATATTACATTGAGTCTCTCGAAAACATAAACCGGCAACATGCACTTCAATTTTATACTGTTTTTCCTCTCTAGCCATAATAATTATTTATTCAAGTTTATTTATTTTTTTGGTTAAATTTTTGATATACTGCTAAAGTTTCTTGAGCACAACGCTCCCAATCAAATTTTTTTAATTGCTCCCTTCCTCTTAAGCGATACTTATTTTTTAATTCTTCATTGGTAGCTAATTTTAGCATAGCGTCAGCAATTGAGTTTACATCTAAGGGGTTAATAAAGTAAGCACTTTTACCGGCTACTTCTGGTAAGGAAGATACACCCGAAATAATAGCTGGCGTTTCCGTTGCAAAAGCTTCTAAAACAGTCATTCCAAATCCTTCATACAAAGAAGGCATTACAAAAAAATCAGCATATTTAAATAAAGGTACCAAATCATCTCCAACTATATAACCCGTAAAGATAACTTCTTTTTCAATTCCAAAATCTCGTACAATTTGTTTATATTCATTAGACAACCAACCATTTTTACCCGCTAGAATTAGTTTATAGTTAATATTTTTATCTTTCTTAACTACTCGTTCCCTAAAAATTTTAAAAGCTTCTAATAAACGAGTAATATTTTTTACAGGCTCAATTGTTCCTAAAAAAAGTAAGTATTTTTCGTTTCTTTTTAAAGCATACTTTTTTAAAAACTCCTTCCGAGAAATATTAGTCAGATCAAAAAGTCTTTTATCAAAACCGCCATAGATAACTTTTATTTGGTTAGCTGGATATTTATATATTTCTTGAATATCTTTTTTGGTTGAATTAGAAACAGCAATAATTTTATCCGCTTTTCCTACCATTAAATTTAATTTAGTTTTTATTTTCGTTCTTTTTAATTTAGGAAATACTTCTGGCACTTTATGAACCGCTAAATCATGCACTGTTACTATCGTTTTCCCACGATAACTTATGGGAATACGACTCATTGGTGATGTGCTATGAAGAACATCTAAGTGTTCACGAGTTAAGGTAGCCGCTCCTAAAATTTCATTGTAAGCTCCAGGCAAATATTTTTTATAATCCGAAAAAGGATAAAATTTTATTTTTACATTAGCTTGATGAAATTTCTGAATATCTTTTTTTCGCACACGAAAATCAAAGAATAACACATATTCATTTTTTTTATCCAACCTTAAAAGATGACGAATTAACTGGTAGGTGTAGTGTCCTACCCCAATAGCTTCACCTTTTTCTGGATTTAAAATTGTTCGAGCGTCAATTCCTATCTTCATTTTCTCTTTTAACTTTAATTAGTTACATATGTTCTGGTGCATTTATACCCATAAGCTCCAGCACTTCTCCCAATACTATTCTAACAGATTTTACTAATTCTAGTCTAGCTTTAGTTAAAATCAAATTTTTCTCATCTAAAACCTTTAACTCACCGTAAAACGAATGAAACTTATCTGCTAAGGCTATAGCAAAATAAGGAAGTTTATGAATTTCATAACTTTTTGAAACATCTTCAATAATTTCAGGAAATTTATTAAGTTCTCTCATCAAATTTATTTCCTTTTTGTGAATTAATTTTTCTAAATTAGATTCCACTATTTCTAAAGATTGTATCCCAGAAAAGTGTTTCGCTTTTTCTAAAATACTGCAAATTCTCGCATAAGCGTATTGGACATAAGGTCCTGTTGCCCCATCCAAACGAATAGCTTCTTCCATATCAAATTCAATCTTACTTTGCGCTGAATATTTAAGCATATAAAATTTTAAAGCACCTACTCCAATCTCATCCGCTATTTTAGTCTGAGAAAATTCCTTTTTTACTCTTTCAACTATTTTTTTTATTAAAAATTTGGCTGAAATAATATTCCCTTTTCGCGATGACATAGTTTCATTTCCTTTAAGTGAAACAAATTCATAACCAATGTGCTGTGACTTTCCTTTAACACTTAACAAATTTAAAATTTTAAAAATCTGTTTAAGATATAGTTCTTGGCGAATATCTACAACAATAATGCTTTTATCAATTTTATACTGCTTAAATTTTTTAATGGCCAAAGAAATATCCTTAAGCCCATACAAAACACTTCCGTCTTTTCTTACTAAAACCAATATTCCTAAATCATATTTTTCCAGATCGGCAATAATTGCACCTTGACTTTTTTTAATAAAATTTTCTTTAAGTAAATCAGAAAGCATCTTCTTTCCTGCTATTTCTTCTTCACTTTCCCAAAAATAGACATCAAACTTTACTCCTAATTTTTCGTATATTTCCTGGAATTCATCTAATGACCACTGTTTAGTTTTTTCCCATAAATTAATTAATCTTTTATCTCCTGTTTCAAAACGCTTCTGTAATTTTTTAAAATCATTTTCATATTCTGGATGATCTTTTATTTCTCTGGTTACCTGAGAATAAACTTTTCCTAAAAATTCTGCTTTGTTTTTAATCGTATCTAAATTTATATCTTTA
>CAZWWQ010000021.1:0-7993 GCA_964637685.1 uncultured Bdellovibrionales bacterium
AAATTCTCTATTAATTTTTCTGTGTAACGACCCAGACCCTTCCCAGCTGGACCCCAAAAACGAGCATCAATACCAATTTTCATATAATTATTATTTTATATTTATTGAGTTACTAAATCTTGAAAAGCTTTTAAAGTTTTTAAGGCTGTTTTTTTCCATTGAAATTCTTTAGTTTTAACTAAACCATTTTTAATCATCGTTTCCCGCATTTTCTTATACATTAAAACTTTTTCCATAGCTTGCCTAATTTCATCTGGTTTACTAGCTTCAACTAACAAGCCAGCCTCTCCTACTACTTCTGGCAAAGAAGAGTTGTTACTTACAATAACTGGCACTCCACATTGCATAGCCTCTAATGGAGGAAATCCAAATCCTTCAAAAAATGAAGGATAAACAAAAAGAGTAGCTAAATTATATACATATACTTTATCTTTATCTGAAACAAAATTGATTATTTTTATTTTATCTTTAAAAAAAGAACTTTTAATTTCTTGATAAATTTCTTTATCTAGCCAACCCTTAGCACCAGCTATAACTAAATTAAATTGGCTAATAGATATTTCATTTTTTTCCTTAGCTAAAGCTTGCATTTGATTAAAGGCTTTAATTAAATTGGTAATATTTTTTCTTGGCTCAATAGTTCCTAAATATAAAACAAATTTGTAGGGTAACTGATATTTTTCTTTTATTTTCGATAATTGGATGTTATTACGATTAATAACTCGAAACTTATCATTACAAGCACTGTAAATTGTCTTAATTTTCTGATTTTCAATTTTATAAATTTTTTTTAAATCAGTTGCTGTAGATTGAGAAACAGCTATAATTTTATCCGCTCGCTGACAAATCCTCTGCGGATTAATAAAAATATGCCACCAACGACGCTTTGAGGAAAAATATTCTGGAAATCGTTCATAAGAAAGATCATGTATAGTTAGTACTAATTTAGTTTTTTTACTAACACTAGCAAAAATTATATTTGGCATAAAAACTATATCAGCTCCACCAACCATTTTATCAATTTTAGGCCAATGAAAATACCAAAAAAATAAATTTAAAATTTTATTAGGAAAAGAAAACTCTTTTAATTTTACTTGCGAGTACTTTTTTAACCAATTAAACTCAACCGCCTTTTCTTGCCAAGCATTTAAAAAAAGGATGTATTGATTGTGCCGATCTATTTCCAATAAAGTTTGTAATAAATTAAGCGTGTATTCCCCCACTCCTGTTCTTTTTTTTTCTGCTAAACATCTGATATCGATACAGATCCTCATATTTTTATTCAAAATAATATTTAAGCATAACCACCCAAAATCCTAAAAAAATTCCTATCGATACAGTTACCACAAAAATAAGTAGATAATTAAAACTATGCTTTATAATTACAGGCTTTTTAAATATCAACTTAAACCAATTAGCTTCATGTTGATCTTTATTTAATTCTTGCGTATTATAAGATAATCCTTTACTTAAATTAAAGGCTACTTTTTTCGCTATTAACTTATTTGGAGCTTTAAAATTAATTGTTACTATTTGTGAAGATTCTTTTTGTGCTGAAAATTTTTGATAACGTTGAGTTAAGCCAAATTTTTGCATCTTTATTCCTGCTTCAGAGTAAATATCCTTAGTCATTCTCGGATTAGTAGCCCACTTAACTACCGTTTCCGCAAATTTTTCATCAGCTTGTAAACGATAAAAGTCGTCATAGCGATAATCTTGAGTCGTTTGCTTACCCAAACGAGTAATATCCATCGTTAATAAAACATCGTAATAAGGTGGCTGAAAATAAAAATAAACACCTACAGAAAAAACTGTTAATATTATTACCCAATAAAATAATTTTCTTTTTTTATTGATTATGAGTAAATATTCCTTGAAATCCATATTTTTTATTTTAATTTAATTAAAACTTCTCTTTTTATTTTTTTTGATATTTTCTAAACTCATTATAAACATAATTTTTTATTTTTTCTTTAAATATTTTTTTATCAAATTTAGCTACGTGATTTTTTATATAATTTGGATCATAATCAGAATTTTTAAATCCTTTCACCGCTTGCACTATATCTTCTGCTATTTGATGTTCAAAAAATATTCCAGTTTTATTATCCACCATATGTTCTGGAATATCTCCTCCGCGATAAGCAATTAAAGGCGTTCCCGATGCCATTACTTCAATAGCCATAATACCAAAGTCCTCTTCTTGAGGAAATATAAAAGCTTGACATTGAGAAAAATACTTTGCCAAATCTTTATCACTCACCCGTCCTAAAAATTCAATATTAGCTTTAGCTAACTTCTTCAATCTTTTCATTTCTGGTCCCCGTCCAATTATCTTTAAAGGAAGTCCCAATTGATTAAAAGCTTCAATAACAATATCAAAACGTTTATAAGCCATTAATCTTCCTGCTACCACAAAAAAATTTTTCTTCCGTTTATTAATTTGAAATTGATTAACATCAACTGGCGGATTAATAACTAAACTATTCCTCCGATAATATTTTTTTATTCTTCTTGCTACAAAATTAGAATTAGCAATAATTTTATCCGGACGATCAGCACTAGCCCTATCCCACATTCTAATATAATTCATAGCTAGAGGAACCAGTTTCTTAACAATTTTAGGAAAATAAAAGTCTTGATTATATTTTTGACAATCATCCCAAGCAAAACGCATGGGCGTATGCATATAACAGATATGCAGTGTTTCTGGTCCTGTTATAATCCCCTTTGCAAAACTAGAAGAATCACTTATTACTAAATCATAATCAGAAAAATCAAATTGCTCAATCGCAAAAGGCATAAATTGCGGAAAAATACGATGACGGATAACAGCAAAAGGCATTTTTTGCAAAAAAGAAGTTTTAATTATTTTACCAGCAAAACTACCGTGCATAAGCTTCTTGCTATAAACAAGAGTATAAATAGGAGCTTGAGGAAAAATTTCTGAAAAAGCTTCTAACACTTTCTCAGCTCCTCCATTTTGAACTAAGTAATCATGGACTAATGCAATTTTCATATAAATCAATATAAATCTATCTACAAATTCTGTCTCCTTTTAAACAATACCCCTAAAGTTCTCAAGCAAATTTGAACATCTAACCAAAGTGACCAATTTTCTATATAGTATAAATCTAATTTATATTCTTGTTCAAAAGCTAAGTCGGAACGACCAGAAACTTGAGCCATACCAGTAACTCCTGGCTTAATCGTCAATAAGCGACGATGATATTCCATATACTTTTCTACTTCTCTTTTTTGATGTGGCCTCGGACCAACCATACTCATAGATCCATAAAGAACATTGAAAAACTGAGGCAACTCATCTAAAGAATATTTTTCAATAAATTTTCCTACTTTAGTTTTGCGAGGATCATTTTTAATTTTGTACAATGGCCCCTCTCTAACACTCTGTTTTTTAATCAAATCTCTTTCCATTTGAATAGCACCACTCAAATTACCATTTTCTTGAGTAACGCAATATTTCCACTTCATATAACGAAATTTATAAACAAAAAAATTTTCTCCGTCATTTCCTACTCGTTTATTTTTGTATATTATAGGACCTTTACTGTCTATTTTAATAGCTATCGCTATTAAAAGCATTATTGGAGCCGTAACACTTATACCTAATACTGACACTATTATATCAAAACCACGCTTTAAAATTCTCCCCCAACCATCTAAGGGTGTATTCTGCACTTCAATAATAGGTTCCCCTTCCAAAACTCCGATTTTAAATTTAGAAGTTTGCAAAGCAGTAGGGACATACCTAAATTTAATATTATGAATGGCCGCATAATCAATTATTTTTTCTTGCTCTTCATCTGTGATTGAAGGTTCACATAAAATTATTTCGTCAATTCCTTTTTCTTTTTTAATTTTTTTAATTTTTCTCACACTAGCAGTACTAATTTGATCGATTATCCGATAGCCTAAGTTTTTATTTTTTTTAACTAGTTGTGAGATCATATTTATTTTTCCGTTTCTACCGATTAATAATAGACGGTGCACTCCCACTCTATGCTTTTTTAATAACCACTGTTGCAATAAATGAATAAAGTAACGAGCACTCACTACATAAAAAGTAATCAACATCCAAGCAGATAAAATTACAAAACGTGAAGAAAACCATTCTCGCTTTAAAAATATAGCCACAATAATAATAACTAAACCCACAGATGTAGCCAAAAAAACTTTTAAAGTTTCTCGCCATAGTTTTCTAGTAGCCCTTATGTCATAAAGTCCATAAAGAGCATAAATAAGAATAAAAAAAGGAGCCACAATCAACACGACTTCTATATAATTATGAAAAGAAAAATTATACAGCTTGGGTTTTAAGGCTAAAACTTCAGGAACATTTCTTATTATATAAGCCGAGATAGTAGCTAAAACAATCATAAAAAAATCAATCGGAACCTGGATAGCACTAAAAAATAATTCAGATTTTTTCATAATTTTTAAAACTAATCAAACTGTTTATCTTTTTAAAATTAAATATTTACTAGGACAAATTCATAAGCCGAATTCTGTTTTAACAGTCATTTATCTTGTTTTGTTGTTACCAACAAAATCTTGGCGGCACTTCTCAAACCCAAAGGTTGAGACACGGCCTTGCACCAGACAGGGCTTGCCATCATTGTATATCACTATACAAGAAGTATTATAGCTTAAGAATTTTATTAAATATCATAATGATATTCATAAAGTCTTAAACACTAATACACTTTTCACCTTTCTCCGCCTAAGGCGGATAGTATTGTCTCTGTGGCGCTTTCCCTCAATTAACCTCACGATTAATCGGGTGGACGTTATCCATTGTCATGACACGTAAAAACACGGGGTGTTCGGACTTTCCTCACTCTTCGCTAAAGCGAAGTCGCGCGACTGAACGATTTGTCCTAGTAAATATTTAATCATTCAAATAAATACCTTAATTTAAGCCTAAATTCAATCTAGGTTAGTTTGATATTAACACATTAGGCTGTTTTTAGCAACAAGAAACACCCCCTTTAATTGCAATAAAAGATAATAAAAAAAATAAAATTCTACTTTAAATCCTTTAATAATTCTTTTTTAAGTTCTTTTTTTTCTTTGTATTCCTGAGTTTTAATTTTATTCTGCTCAATTACTTCTTGAGGAGCACTACTTAAAAAGTTTTTATTTTTTGAAAGTAATTCATTTTTTTTGATCAACTGCATTAAATTAACGATTTCTTTTTTTAAAATTTCTTTTTCTTTTTCAATATCAATTTGACTTTTAATATCTAACTCTAAATTAATATTTTTAGTGGCTATTACAATTCCCTTTATTTTTTTCTCATTTTCTATTTTGACTCGTGCTAATTTTTCAATAATTTTTTTATTCTTTATTTTTCCTCCATAAGCTTTCATTATAATACCTGGGGTTATATGATAATTAGTCCGTAAATTTCTAATTTTTACAATAATATCTTGTAACTCTTGAAACTCTTTTTCGGCTTTTTGATTAATTAGTTTTTCCTTTACCTCAGGCCATTTTTCAATCATCAAAATTCTTTTCCCAGTATATAAATCTTGCCAGATTTTTTCTGTAACAAAAGGTATAAAAGGATGCCAAAGCTTAAGTAAAACATTCAAAATATAGCCTAGTACTTTATCATTTTTTTCTACTTTATGTATTTCTAAATACCAATCGGCTAATTCATTCCAAGTAAAACTTTGGAGTTTTTCTCCCGCTAAAGAAAATTTAAATTCTTTTAAACTTTGTGAAGTATTTTTGATTATTTTTTGCAAACGACTAACTATCCAGTGATCAGCCGAACTTTGGATGTTTTCTACTAAAATTTTATCCCTTAACTTAAAAGATTCGCTATTTTGAGAAGCATAACGATAAATATTCCAAATTTTAGTTACCAGATTGCGAAAACTAGCAATTTTTTCTTGACTTATTCTAACATCATTACCCGGAGAAGAGCCTATCAATAAAGCTAACCGCACAGCATCAGCTCCAAAGATGTTCGCCGTATCTATTGGGTCAATTCCATTACCTTTGGATTTAGACATTTTTTTTCCAAATTTATCCAAGACTAATCCATGCAAATATACTTTTTCAAAAGGAATTTCATTCAAAGCAAAAACAGTCATCATAATCATCCGGGAAACCCAAAGAGTTAAAATATCATAACCCGTTTCTAAAACTTGCGTTGGGTGAAATTGAGCTAAATCACCAGTTTTTTTATTTTTTTTGAAATTGTTTGGCCATCCTAAAGTAGAAAAAGTCCACATTCCTGAAGAAAACCAAGTATCCAACACATCCTCATCTTGTCGCCAATTTTCAATATCTTGAGGCGGTTGCATACCTACATAAATTTCTTTTTCTATTTCCTTACTTATCTTAGCTGTTCCATTTTTATTTATTCGATACCAAACAGGAATACGATGCCCAAACCAAATTTGTCGTGAGATACACCAATCGTGCAAGTTTTCCATCCAATCAACATATCTTTTTTCAAAACGTTGAGGAATAAAACCTATCTCTTTTTTTCTCACTACCGCTAATGCTCTCTCTTTTAAAGATTGTCCGCCTAACTTTCCCAATTTTTTATCTACACCTACAAACCATTGTTTAGAAGGTAATGGTTCAATAGCCGTTCCACAGCGATAACAAACAGCTAAAGAATTATCGATTTCTTCTTCTTTTAGTAAAAGATTTTTGTCTTTTAATTTTTTTATTATTTTTTTCTTAGCTTCATCAATTTCTAATCCTGAAAAATCTCCCCAGTTTTCTCCTATTTTTCCTTCTTCATTAATAACTTTTTTAATCTTTAATCTATTTTTCTCTGCCATCTTCCAATCAATCATTGAATGAGCTGGAGTCACGCCTAATGCACCCGTCCCAAAATCCATATCCACTTCCCGATCAGCAATGATTTCTATTGTTAAAGATACACCGCAGAAATCTCCAGTTAATTTTTTCCCAATAAACCTTTTATAGCGTTTATCTCGAGGATTAACCGCTACCGCTGTATCACCTATCTTTGTTTCAGGACGAGTAGTAGAAATAGCTATAGGAAAATCAGTCCAATATTTAAAAGTATACAATTTAGCTTTTTGTTCTTGATGTTCCACCTCATCATCAGCTAAAGTAGAATGACAACGTGGACACCAATTAACAATACGTTCTCCTTGATAAATAGCCCCTGCATGATACATATCTACAAACATTTGCGTTACTGCCTTTTGACGGTCTCTATCTAACGTAAAGGCTTCTCGAGACCAATCTAAACTTGCCCCCATCTTACGAGTTTGTTTTAAAATAATACTTTGAGTTTCTTTTAAAAATTGCCAAATTTCTTTTAAAAATTTTTCTCGTCCCAAACTATGCCGTGTTTCACCAGTTTTTTGCAATAATTTTTTTTCTACTGCATTTTGTGTAGCAATAGCAGCATGATCCGTTCCTGGCAACCATAGGGTACGATAACCTTGCATACGATGAAATCTAATCAATAAATCTTCAATAGCTAACATAGCCGCATGTCCTAAATGAAGTTTGTCAGTAATATTCGGTGGTGGCAAAACTATGCTGTACGTTTTTGATTTTGGAGACAAATTCAAATTATCTGGATTAAAAAATCCCGACTGCTCCCAAAGCTTATAAATATCCGCTTCATATTTTTGTGGTTCACAAACTTTATCCATCAAGTGTTTCATAAAAAATGGACTTTTTTTTATTTTCTAACCTTTACTTTTAAATTATTTTCTAATTGGCTAACAATTTTTTCTATAACCATATCCACTTCTTTTTTTTCTAATGTCCGTTCTTTTTTACCAAATTCAATATGAAAAGCAATACTAGTTTTATTCTCCTTTTTAAAGACATCAAACATTTTTATATTTAAGATTAAATTTCCACCAATCTTATATATAAAATTTATAATTTCAGCCACCGAATTATTTTCTCCCGTTAGCAAAGAAATATCTCTTAAAATAGTGGGATATTTTTGTACTGGTTG
>CAZWWQ010000022.1:0-7960 GCA_964637685.1 uncultured Bdellovibrionales bacterium
ACTATTATTATTCTCATACTTTGTATGAGGTTGTTTTTTTATACATTTTTTAAAAAAAATGTTTTAGCTCAAAAGAAAAACTTTACACAAAATGAAGGATGCATTTTGATAGATCCGCTAAAAAATATACAAAATAAGACTCCAAACTTTTCTCAAAAAGTAACTCAGCTTTGTCAAAACGAATTAGATAAAAACAAAAAAACTAAGAAAAATATTTTAAGAAAAGAAAAGTATACTAATTTAATTCAAGGACATCCCATGGAAGTTATGATACCAGCCATTATTCAGCAGGATGAAAAAGTTTCGGCTTTCTTAATTAGTATTGCCAAAAAAGAGTCTAATTGGGGTCTTTATGCTCCTAAAAAACGAGGGAAAGATTGTTATAATTATTGGGGTTATCGGGGTACTTATAATCAAACATCTTCTGGTTATAGTTGTTTTGACAATCCAGAACAAGCAGTAGCGGTGGTGGGGAAAAGAATTCAAAATTTAATTGAGAAAAAAATTAATACACCGCAAAAAATGGTGGTTTGGAAATGTGGTTCGTCTTGTGCTGGTTTTCCACACCAAAATGTTCAAAAATGGATTAGTGATGTTAGTTTGTATTATAATAAAATTGTTTCATAACTTAAAAAATACCAAATAATTTAAGAAGGCTTTTTTATATTGCTTAAGTAGTGTAAAATAAAAGAGTAGTTTAAATTATTCAATTATTTGTTATGAATTGGTTGCTAGTGGCTATTGTAGCTTATTTTCTGATTGCTTTAGAATCTATCTTGGATAAATTTTTATTAAGTTCACGAAGAGTAGCTCATCCAGCTACCTATGCTTTTTATTCTGGTTTATTAAGTTTAGCAGCTTTTTTATTTTTTCCTTGGGGTTTTCATCTCGTTTCATTGCAAACTGTATGGCAAGAAATTTTAGCGGGGGCTATTTTTACTTTTGGCATTCTTTTTCTTTTTTTTGCCATTAAAAATAGCGAAGCCTCTCAGGTCATTCCAGTAGTAGGAGCTGTAACAACGGTAGTCACTTATTTTCTTTCGTTTATTTTTTTGGGTGAGCATCTTTCAGTTTTTAAATTTTGGGGGATCGTAGCTCTTATTATAGGAGGACTTTTAATTTCTTTAGATTTTTCTGCTCAACGCTTGAAGCATTTTTTTGATGGTTTCCTTTTTTCTATTTTAGCGGGTTTTTTTATGGCTGTAGCTTTTATTTGGTTTAAAAAATTCTATGATGCGGACAATTTTTTAAATGTTTATATATGGACTCGCCTAGGACTGATGTTAGGTGCTAGTAGTTTTTTTCTTTATGCTCCTTGGCGAAAAATTATTTTGTCTTCGTTAACTAAATTTAAAAAACCTCAACAACAAGATAAACGTTCGGGAGTGCTTTTTGTAGTAACTAAAACTTTGGGAGGAGTGGGATCGTTCTTAATTAATTATGCTATCAGTTTGGGGAGCGTGACTATCATTAATGCTTTGGTAGCTGTGGAATATGTTTTTATTTTCGGATTAGCCTATGTATTTTTTAAACGAGTGGGTGAGATTTTTGCCGAAAAACGAGACAAGGCTACTTTGACAAGAAAATTTGTAGCGGTGGGTATTATCGCATTGGGAATGTTTTGGATTGGTTTATAAAAAATTAAAATAAATAAAAATAATTTAAAAAATAAAAATATGTATAAGTGGAAAAAAAGTCTCAAAATAGGGGGTGGCATATTAAAGAGTTTACTTTTAATAGCCCTAGTATTTTTTATTTATGTCAATATTCCGGTTAGTCAGGAAAATGATCAGGCCAGCTTAGGAGTAACTTTTTCTTATCGCTATGCTTCCGATATTGGATTAGATTGGAAAAAAGCTTATCTGGCCACTTTGGATGATCTTAAGATACGGAAAATTCGTATTCCCATTTATTGGGATTTAGTAGAAAAAACTCCTGGTCAATATGATTTTTCAGTCGTTGATTGGCAATTAGCTCAAGCTCAAACCAGAAAGGCGCAGATTATTTTAGTAGTAGGTCAAAAAGTTCCTCGTTGGCCAGAGTGTGCTATTCCAAAATGGGCGAATGTAAATAATAATAAAAGAAAAGCATCCCTATTGAGTTTTATTAAAGTAGTGGTAGAGCGTTATAAAAATAATCATCCAGAAGTAAAATATTGGCAGGTAGAAAATGAACCTTTTTTACATTTTGGAATTTGTCCTCAGCCAGATGCACATTTATTAGAGAAAGAAATAGCAGAAGTTCATCAGCTTGATCCTCAACGAGAAGTAATAGTTACTGATAGTGGGGAACTGGGACGTTGGCTTCCCGCGGCTAAGCGAGGGGATATTTTTGGCACTACTATGTACCGAACGGTTTATAAAAAAGATTTTGGCTATTATAACTATCCTATTGGACCACGTTTCTTTCGTTTTAAATATGGTTTAATAAAATGGTTGGTTAATCAACCGCGAGCTATAGTAGCCGAATTGCAGGCGGAGCCATGGATTTCTGGCTATACGACTAATGCTCCTTTAAGTGAACAATTTAAATCTATGAATGTCCAAAAATTAGATGCTAACGTTACTTATGCGCGCCAAGTAGGTTTTCCGGATATTTATCTTTGGGGAGTAGAATGGTGGTATTGGCTCAAAACAGAAAAAAATCATCCAGAATTATGGAATGAAGCCAGAAGATTATTTAAAAATAAAGTTATTTATAAAACTAATTAAAAAATAATGGAATAAAGGCAATAGGTTAAAAATTGTGATATAATAAAAGTAGAATTATTAAAATAGAAAGAGGGTGATTATATATGGATTATAAAAAAGTGAGCAATTATTTAACATGGGCTAGTTTAGGAGCTTCTGTTGTAGCAGGATTTGTTTTCTTGAGTAAAAATAATGTATTTAATTTAGCAGGAACCCAGTGGATATTGATTGCTATTATACTCGGTGTTTATAGTATAGGCGCTAAAATGAAAGCCTAAAATAATTATTAATTAAATATTTTGGTAGCTAAATAATTAGAACTTATCGTCTATAAGTAGTTTAGCGATTGGATATTTTTATAGTCGTAAAATGTCTAAAATTGTAGTTGATATAGAAACTATTGGTTTTAATTTTGAAGATTATGACCAAAAAAGTCAGGACTATCTTTTAAAATATGCAGAAACTGAAACAGAAAAAGAAAATATAAAAAAGGGCTAGCTCTTTATCCAATAACGGGGGAAGTGGTAGTTATTGGAATGTATAATCCAGAAACTAAAAAGGGTTATGTCTTATTCCAAGATCAAAAATCAGGAATTGAAAATTTTGAGGAAGCAGGGATTCAATATGAAACTGGAAGTGAAAAAGAAATCTTAGAAAAATTTTGGGAGTTAGTAAAAACTTATGATCAGGTGATTACTTTTAACGGACGTTCTTTTGATGTACCTTTTTTGATGTTACGAAGTGCTATTAATAAAATACGAGTGAGTAAGAATTTAATGGGTTATCGTTTTGATTATAAACAGCATTGTGATCTTTTAGAACAACTAACTTTTTATGGAGCTACGAGAAGATTTAATTTGGATTTTTATAGCAAAGCTTTTGGGATTAAAAGTCCTAAAGAAAAAGGAATTGATGGTTCTTTAGTGGGAGAGTTTTATAAAAAGAAAAAATATACTGAAATTGCTCGATACTGTGTTCGAGATGTTATAGCTACAGGAGAATTGTATAATTACTGGGATCAATATTTAAGATTTTAAAATAGAAAGTGATGGAAAAAAAACTATATCTCATTACCCATAATATTAGAAGCGCTTATAATGTGGGGGCTATTTTAAGAACAGCGGACGGAGCTGGTGTGACTAAAGTTTACTTAACGGGTTATACGCCGAAACCATTTAGAGAAAAAGAGGATCCTTATATAACTACTCCTCAAAAAATGATTGCTAAAACAGCCTTAGGAGCCCAAAACTTTATAGACTGGGAAGAAGAAAATGTTCTAACTTTAATTAAAAAATTAAGGAAAAAGAATTTTTTAATTGTGGCTTTGGAGCAAGCTAAAAAAAGTGTTAATATTAAAAAGGTTTCTTGGAAATTTCCAGTGGCCCTTGTTTTAGGAAATGAAGCAAAAGGAGTAGATAAGGAAATTTTACAGCAATGCGATTTAATTGTAGAACTTCCTATGCGTGGACAGAAAGAGTCGTTGAATGTTTCTGTAGCCACTGGTATTGCTCTTTATGAAATATTAAATTAAGATAAATGAAACAAAAAATTGCTATTTTTGATATTGATGGAACTATATTTAGAAAAAATTTGTCTTTTGAATTGATTAATGAATTGGTTTGGATGAAAATTTTTAAAAAAGAAATTAGAAATAATTTAGTGAGTCTTTACTCGCGCTGGTTAAATCACGAAGGAACTTATGAGGAATATCGGAAATCGTTAGTTAAACTGTACGAAGAAAATTTACGAGGCCATACCCCAACCGAAATAAAAGAAGCTAGCCAGATAGTGGTTTCTTTTTTCAAAAATAGAACTTATATTTTTGCCGAAAAATTAATCAAAGAATTAAGGAAAAAAGACTATCAAATAATTGCTATTTCTGGTTCGCCTATTGAAGTGGTAAAAGAGTATAATAAATATCTCAAATTTGATTCAGTTTACGGAAGCGTTTATACTGTAGACGAGGGAGGTTTCTATACAGGAGAAATTTCTTTTGATCCCGTCATTCATAAGGGAGCGGTAGCTAAACAGTATATTATGGAGGAAGGATTAACCTTAAAAGAATCCTACGGAATTGGTGACACAGAGTCTGATGCTGATTTTTTGAATATAGTAGATAATCCCATTGCTTTTAATCCTAATTTAAATTTGAAAAATATAGCTGAAAAGAAAAAGTGGAGAATTATTGTAGAAAAAAAAGATCTCATTTATGATTTTAGTCAAAATACAAAATTATTAAATAAAATTATATGACCAGTAACACCATAATTACTATCTTAATAATATTAGTTTTAGTGGTAATTTATTTTGTTCTAAGTTTTTTCTTTACTAAGGGAGGGGCTAATGCTTTTTGGGATAAGTTTGTAAAAAAAACTCTCTGGATTTGGCTTCCATTTTATGCTTTACAACGTTTAATTAAGGAAGTTATTTTAAAACAAAAATAAAAACCGCTTTTAGAGCGGTTTTTAAAAGAAGAAAAGTTATTTAATTGTTTCTATAAATTTAGTAAAAACTTGCGGATTTTCTACTGCCATTTGAGAAAGAACCTTACGGTCTAACTCAATTTTTTTAGTAGTCTGAATATGAATGAATTGACTATATTTTAAACCTAATTCTCTTAGGGCAATATTTAATCTAGTTATCCAAAGACGTCGAAAAGTTCTTTTTTTAACTCGACGATCACGAAGAGCATATTGTCCAGCTTTAATAACCGCTTGTTTGGCTGTTCTATAATGAGATTTTCTTTTCCAGCGATAGCCTTCAGCGTCAGCTAATAAATTTTTTCTTCTTTTGGAGGCCATAACGCCACGTTTTACTCTAGTCATAAGTTTAATATCAATAAATAAAAATTATCCGTAATTATTATCGGTGAATTAAAGCTTTAAGCACATTTTTTTCGTCTGGCTTAGAGAGTCTTATGTCACCTTTCTTGGCTCTACCTTCTTGTCCAGTTTCTTTAGAATTATAGTGATTTTGTCCAGTTTTTCTGCGTAAAACTTTTTTATTTTTAGTTTCTTTTATCTATTTAGATAAAGCTTTGTTCGTTTTTAATTTAGGCATATTTTTCAATATAAGTTTATTGCGGATTAATTATAACGTTAAATCCTCCCGGCGATTTTTTAATTTCCTGTTCTATTTTATAAGGGATGGAAATAATTTTCATAAAATTAATTAAGTTCGTTTTAGCTAAGTCCTGATGGGCTTTTTCTCGTCCTTTAAGCATAATTTCTATCTTAACTTTATGATTTTTTTCTAAAAATTTTTCTACTTGTTTTTTCTTAAAATCTAAATCATGCGTATCAGTTCTAACGCTTAATCTAACGCCTTTCATTTCATTCTTTTTTTGTTTGGATTTATTTTGCCGATCTTCTTTGGATTTTTGATATTGATATTTACCAAAATTCATAATCTTACAAACAGGAGGAACTGCCTTAGGAGAAATTTCTACTAAATCCAAAAATTTAGCTTTAGCCATCTCAATGGCTTGAGGGACATTCATAATTCCCAACTGTGTTCCGTCTTCATCAATAATCCTAGCTTCGTGAGCTTGGATATATTCATTAATTTTTGTTTTCAACACCTTTTTTACGGAAGGTTTTTTTCTTTATGTTCTTCTTATTTTTTTGAGGTTAATAATTAAATTGTGGAGATGGCGAGAATCGAACTCGCGTCCAAAATTATTTATTTAAAATAGTCTACAAGTTTAGTTTGTTTAATAATTTCAATTAAGAGTAGGTAACAAACAAAATTATCTTAATCTATAACCAGTTAAGTTTCGCTTATTTTTCCTGGAAAATAAAAAATAAGCTATCCTGAAATATAACACCAGCATACTGTTAATCAGGAATTAACAGACTGATGGCTAAGACTACACCGTAAGGCGATTAGGCCATAGCATAAGCAAAATTTGAGGTGAAGGCTTGAGCCATCACTTTTTTTGCTTTGGTTATAAAGTTTGCATTTATAACTTTTGATAAAATTTTTACGAGTTATTATCATGCTCGACTTGCTTATTTTAAACGTACAATTTGTCGAAACCAAACACCCCCATAGAGGTTAGTTTTTGGTGTAAACTAAGAATTTTTTAAAATTCTTAGTATGTCTCTATTATCTTCTCTCTTTCGGATTTGCTGTCGTTTATCGTATTCTTTTTTCCCTTTTCCAATTCCGAATTCTAGCTTGATGAGGCGTCTTTTAGTATATAATCTAATGGGTACTAATGTCAAGCCTTGTGTTTTAGCCTTACCAATCAAACGTTTAATCTCTGATTTTTTTAATAAAAGTTTTCTTGAGCGAGTTGGATCATAATCAGTAATAATTTTGGCATGTGTGTAGGCGGGAATGTGGGCGTTAGTTAGATAAAGCTCATTATTATGAATAGTTACAAAACTTTCCTTTAAACTAACGTGACCAGTTTTAATAGATTTTACTTCTTGTCCAGTTAAAACTAGACCAGCTTCGTATTTTTCTAATAAAAAATAATCAAATTTAGCTTGTTTATTGTTTGCTAAGGTAGCCATAATTAAGCTCGAGAAACATAAGTACCTTTTTCAGTGTTCACAATAACATTATCATTAAGTTCCACAAAAAGGGGAACAGAAAGTTGCATTCCTGTTTCTAAGGTAACTAATTTTCCGCCAGTAGCGGCTGTGTTTCCTTTTATATTAGGAGGCGCTTGAATTACTTTTAAACTAATTTTAGCTGGTAGCTCTATGTTAATAGGATTTCCATTAAAATTAAGAATGACGACTTCTGTTCCTTCTTTAAGAAAGTGTATATTATTACCTAATGATTGATCAGAAAGAGAAAATTGTTCATAGCTTTTACTATCCATAAAATTATATTCTGTTCCTTCCTGATAGATAAATTGTGCTTTAGTTTTTAAGATGTCAGCTTCGGTAACGCTTTCAGCTCCTTGGAAAGTTTTTTCTAACACAGCACCTGTAATCAAATTCTTTAATTTAGTACGCAAAACACTACCTGCTCTGCCCATTTTAGAATGCTCATGATAAATAACTGCATAAGGGATTTTGTTAAGGATAATATTCTTTCCAGTTTTAATATTGGCTATATTGAGCATAGAGCATAATAAATTGATTTATCTAGCGACAAAAGGAACTAAGGCCATAACACGAGCTTTTTTAATAGCTTTAGCTAAGGTTCTTTGATGACGAGCACAAGTTCCGTGACGTTTAGGTGGGTAAATTTTTCCTTGAGAATTCATAAAACGGCGAATGAGATAAGCATCTTTAAAATCTATTTTGACTATT
>CAZWWQ010000023.1:0-7945 GCA_964637685.1 uncultured Bdellovibrionales bacterium
AAATAATCAATCCTGTTAAAATTATTTTACGTCCAAAGTGAGAATCCAATTTAGTAATTGAATCATTTTGTATAAGACGACTAAAAATAGTAGTTAATTTATTTTTCATAAAAATAAGTTTAAATTAAAAAAAACGAGTTTTTCACCCGTTGTAATAATATAAAATTTAAGATTAAGCGATAAAAAAAGGGCTTAAACACCCATTTATTAACTTATTCTATCTCCATTATAGCAAATTTTTAAGAGTTTGTAAATGGGAGTAATATGAAATTATTAGTTTGAATTTTTTCTTATTAATGATATTATTAAGTTAACTTAATAACAATTAAAAATTTTAAAAATAAATGAAAATAATTATAAATTTTTTACGTAAAACGGGGTTTTTGCGGTCAAATTCTGGAGATTATATTACTGGGGAATATGGAAACCAAAAAAAAATAAAGGAAGGAGAAAAAGTTAAAAATAATAATTTTGGGACTAAGAAAATAATTGATGAAAATAAAAATACCTTTTTAGGTTTAGGAATGCTTATTTTTTGGATACTTATATTTTTAGTGATTAGTTTTTTATTAGTAGTTCTTATTAGGTATGGTTTTAATTTTTGGTGGTTAATTTTCTTTATTTTTTGGATCTTATTTTTTCGTAATTTTAAAAAAGTGGTTATTTCTAGTGGTTCAATAGGAATTATAGGATGGGTTATATTCATGCTATTAGTAACATTTTCTTGGATTTTTTTAATATCAATTAATAAAAACAAAATCAATAAAAAAATTACTGATAAAGAAGTTAGTTCAAGCAAAGCAGATTTATTAATAGTTAATCAAGCCAATTTTTCTAGCTTTATTTTTGGGAGTAATTCTAAAGGATTAAGAAATCCAGATACTGTAAACTTAATAATCACTCCAATGTTAAACTTAAGTTTGAATAGTAGCGTAGCAAGCGAAAAAATAAACTTGAAAAGTTTAGCAATAAAAAATCTTAAATTTTCTAAAAAACCTACTCTTGGAAAAATAAAGATTATTATGCCTAAACATTATAAAAGTAGTAGTTGTTCTGGCTTTTTCTTTGAGGATTGTCACAAAAAAATTAATCCACGAAATGTTAAAAGTGATAAAAATAATTTTTCTTATAAAATTGTAAATAATCATTCTGTTCAACAAGCTTATTATGATCAGATAGGAGCTGAATTTATTAATCCTCAGTTTAAAATACTTTTTTATAATATTGGTTCTGTGGATTATGATAAAATTATGTCTAAAACAGGATCATTTAATAGTGCTAGATTAGCTGAATATGCTCATATTAAGCCTAATGATATGAAAAGTGTTTTAGAGTTTGATATTGTAGCTAGTTTTGATAATAAAAAAGAAATTAAAAAACATTTTGTAGTTAATTTTAATGGTCAAGATTTACTTACAGGAAAAACGGTTAAGGCAAAATAAATACTATAAACTTAAATAATTTTCCAACCGGTTTTGGTTTCTTTGATTTGCCCTTGTATTTCAAAGCCACTAGCTAATTTATGACCGCCACCACCAAATTGAGCAGCAATTTGAGAAACGTCTATGCCTTTATATTTTTCGCTACGTAAACTACCTTTAATAATTCCGTCTTCTCGCTCAGAAAGAATTAAAGAAAATTTAGTTCCTGGAACAGTATTTAAAATACCAGCCACTTGAGCGATATCTTCTGTTTTAGCTCCACAATCATTTATTTCTTTTTGGGTAAGAACAGAAACTATCATTCCATTTTGCGGATTTATTTTAGCTTTTTCAAAAGCTTTTCCCCAAAGTTTTAGTGTAGCAATATTTCTGTGAGCAAAAGTATCGCGGACTATTTTAGTCATAGGAGCCCCCTTTCTCATTAAATGAGAAGCAATTTCCATAACACGAGGAGTGGTGTTGGAGTGTTGAAACATACCAGTATCACCTAAAATACCCAAAAGAATAAAAGTGGCTATATTACGGGTAATTTTAATTTGATTAGTTTCAAAAAAATCATAAATTATTTCACAAGCAGACGAATAATAGGGATCAATAATATTAATATCGTGACGAATGGTAATATCAGGATGATGATCAATTAAGGTGACTACCTGATTAGATTTAATCTGTTTTCTAATTTTATGAAAACCCCTTTCTACACTATCAGTAGCAATAATAAGTTTATATTCTTGAATATTTAGCTGGTTGGGGAAATTAAAATAGTCGTCAGAGAGCGTTTTAAAATAATTAGGGAATGGATCAAAACAAGCAATGGTAACATTTTTACCTAAGCTTTTAATATATTCACGTAAAGCTAAAACTGACCCCACTGTATCTCCATCTGGTTGAGAATGAGCAAAAAGAAGAATATCAGAAGCTTCTTGAATAACGAAATTTAAAGATTTAAATTCTTGAGCGAATTGCATAAGATAAATTTTTTGATAGTAGGATAAAAAGAAAGATAAGGGATTTTTTTTAGTGCTTAGATGATGTTGAATAAAGTAGAAACCAAAAAAGATAAAAAAAGATAAATACAATAGAAAAACAATAAGTTAAAAGAATTAAATTTTTTTTAATAATTTTTCTATTTTGTCGGCACGTAATTCCGTAGTATCTAATTTAAAATTTATTCTAGGTAAGGGTTTCATATGGAGCTTTTTGTTTAATTTTCCCTGAATTTCAAAAAGCTCTTTAGCTAAAGTTCGTATGGCATAGCGAGTTTCTTTTTCTGGGAAAACACTAACAAATATGTGAGTATAGCGGAGATCATTAGTGGTGTCAACCTTAGTTAAAGTGATAAAAACTCCCTCTTTAAGAGAAAGTTCTTTTAATAAAATAGTGTTGATATTTTGTTTAATGAGTTTGTTGATTTTATTTAAGCGGATATTCATAAAAAGGATGTAATTAGATTCGAAACAAATTAAATTTATTACAGAGTGCGTTTCTGAGTTTGTTCTTGATAACTAATTAAAATATCTCCAACTTTAATTTTTGTGTTACCTAGAAAAGTAATACCACATTCTTTTCCAGAAATACATTCGTCTACATTAACTTTGTTTTCTTGTAGGTTATTTAATGTTCCATGACCAATAATAGTATCTTTTCTTGTTACCTCAACTAAAGATTTATTAACCATTTTCCCAGAATTTATTTTCCCTCCAACAATCATATCCTTTTTACCGTTTTTAAAGATAGCTAATATTTTTAATTTTCCATAATCTATACGTTCAATAATAGGTGGTAATATAGCGATTAATTCTTTTTTAATGTCATCAATTAATTCGTAGATAATCTTGTAATTTTTAATAGTTACTTGACTATTTTGGGCTAATCTTTTAGCTACCGGAGTAGTTTGGGTATTAAAGCTGTAAATAGTAGCTTCTGAACTATTAGCTAATCTGACGTCTGATTCAGTAATGTTGCCTACGCCAGTGCTAATATAATTAATAGCTACTTCTTCTGATTTAATTTCATTTAAAATTTGTTTAATAGCTTCTAATGATCCTTGGACATCGGCTTTAAGAATAATATTAAATTTCTTAATTTTCTCATTAGCAATAGTTTTCATTATTTTTTGACTATTAAAAGCTTCTGGTTCAGAAGAACTATCTAGATTGTAATTGTGAGATTTTATTTTATTTTCTTGCTTGAGTACTTGTAAGATATTATTAACATCAGGGGTTCCATGTAAACCAATAACATTAACAGGAGTAGATGGCCCAGCTTGATAAATACGTTCTCCTCTAAAATCTTCTATTCTTTTAACTCGTCCTTGAATGGTTCCAGCCACAATATCTTGTCCAACTTTCAAGGTACCCGTTTTGATTAAAATGGCTGAAACTGGACCTTTCTGAGGATCTAAGTGAGATTCTAAAACTATACCCAAAGGATCACGAGAATAATTTGCTTTAAAGTTTTCCAATTCTGATATAAGAAGAATATTATCTAATAAATCATCAATACCAATATTTTGTTTAGCACTAATTTTAGAAAATAAGACTTGTCCACCCCAACCCTCTAGAAGAATATCATTTTCTGCTAACTCTTGTTTTACTCTTTCGGTATTTGCTTGAGGTTTGTCTATTTTATTAATAGCTACTATGGTAGGTATTTTTTTAGCTAGAAGATACTGAATAACTTCTTTAGTTTGTGGACGAACTCCGTCATCAGCAGCGACAACCAAAATAGCAATATCTGCTAAATTAACTCCTCGTTCTCGCATAGCACTAAAGGCTTCATGTCCTGGTGTATCTACAAAAGTAATTAGTTGTCCTTTTTTCTTTACTTGATAAGCATTAATATGTTGGGTAATACCGCCAGATTCTTGAGTGGCTATATTACTTTTACGAATAGTATCTAAAAGTGTGGTTTTCCCATGATCAACATGGCCGAGAATAGTAACAACTGGTGGACGATTTTTTAAATTTTCACCTGTTTTCTTTTCTTGAGCTAATATCTCATCTAGTTTTTTGAGGGTCATTTTTTCACCAGTTTCGCTTATTTCTTCAGCGACATCATAACCCAAATCCTGAGCAATGATAGAAGCAGTTTCAAAATCAATAGTTTCATTGATAGTAGCTAAAATACCATTTTTCATTAATTCAGTAATGACATCACTAATAGACAAGTTTAAAAGTTCACTGAAATATTTAACAGTGATAGTAGAAGGAAGACTAATTTTTTGAGCTTTTTTTTCTGGCATAATAAAAGGATAGAAATAAATTAAGAATTATAAATTTAGATTTTATTTTTGAGAAGAAATTTTCTTTTTTTGAATAGCCTTTTGAATAGCCTTTCGTTCTTCTTTAGTGAGAGGATATTTTTGAGACTCTCCAGCTGTTATAGATTTAAAATAAATGTGAGCTCCTTCCCGAGTAAAAAGAGAGCTAATTGTTAAGCCGTCGTTTTTTCCGTTAAGTAAAGCTAAAGAAAAACTTTGATTACCGCCGACATCTTTAAAAGGATTAAATCTTACTAATCCTATTTTATGTAAAGAACGAAAAGAAAGGTTATTAATTTGATTAGAAATATTATATAATTCCTGAATATCTTTGTCTAAAATACGTAGAGTTTTAGCTTGAGCTAAAAGCAATTCTTCTAAATTAGTTACTTTTTTTCCAGCAAAGAGAAGAGCATTATTTTTTTATAAGTAAGCTAATTGGTGTTGAAGCCAGAAATTCCAAACAAAAAAAATAAGAAAAAAGAAAATGCCAACCAAAATTAAAAAAAATAAGTTATTTTGTAGAAAATAATTAAGGTTATGCATAACTTAAAAGATTGAAGTTAGATCAGATATTTATTTTAGGTTAGCACTGAAAGAAGTTTATGTAAAGCAAAGCCTTTTTTAAAAAGGTTTTTGATTAATTTAAAAATAATTTGGCGGAAGAGGTGGGATTCGAACCCACGATCCTACTAAGTAAGATACGACTTTTCGAGAGTCGCGCCTTCAACCACTCGGCCACTCTTCCAAATTTTAAAAACTTCTCTTTTTAAAATACTAGACTATATAGTTTGAAGCAAGTTTTTAAAATTTAAGCTAAGCAAAGAATAGTTGTTGTTTTTTTAATTTTATTGTAAAATAAAAGAGTTAAAAGAAAAAAGAAAAATAATGATAGCCAAAGAAAAAATAGCTTCTACTCAAGTGGCAAAAATAGCTCCTCGTTCAATTGGTTTTTTAAATCCACAAGTTATTGTGAATAAACTAAAAATTTCTTCGGGAATGAAAATCGCTCATTTTGGTTGTGGAGCTGGCTATTTTACTTTTCCGTTAGCTAAAAGAGTGGGTAAGGAAGGGATGGTATACGCCCTAGATATTTTAGAAGAAAAATTAGTAACTCTAAAAAGTCAAGCCAAATTATGGGGCTTAAGAAATATTATAACGGTTAAAACTAATTTAGAGTCAGAAAAAAGTTCTCAGTTAAAGACAGCTAGTGTTGATTGGGTAATTATTGTGAATGTTCTTTATCAAAATGATAAAAAGGGTTCTATTTTAAAGGAAGCCAAAAGAATATTAAAACCGAAAGGAAAAATTTTGTTGATTGATTGGGGGAAGGAAAATAAATTTATTGGACCAGCAGAGCAAATGAGAATTTCTAAAGGAGAGCTAATAAAGAAATTACAAAAGTATAATTTAGATATTCAAAAGGAGGTTGCGGTGGGTGATTTTCATTTTGGTATGGTATTAACTAAATAAGATTTTGATTATGAAAAATACGATTAAAATAATCACAGCTTTTTTATTAATAGGAGGTATTTTTTTATTTTCTGGTTGTGGTTGTAAACCACAAAATACTCATCGTTATGATCTTACTTTAGAAATCTGGGGTCCTTTAGATTATCGGGATGCATTAAATAAGAGTATAACTGCTTATAGAAAAATTAATCCTAATGTAGCAGAAATTAGATATAAAATTATTCCAGTAGATAATTATAAAAAAGAACTAGTAGATGCTTTAGCTTCGGGGCAAGGACCAGATATTTTCTTTATTCATAATGATTGGTTACCTAGCTTTCAAGATAAAGTAGTAGCAGCGCCTCAAGTTTCTCCTATTATCAAAGAACAAGAGTTTAGAAATAATTTTGTAGATGTAGCTATTAACGATTTTATAGAAAAAGGGAAAATTTATGCTGTTCCATTAAGTGTTAATAGTATGGGACTTTATTATAATAAAGATCTTTTTAATCAGGCAGGAATAGTCTCTCCACCTATTACGTGGAATGAATTTATACAAGATGTAAAAAAATTAACTAAATTTGATAAATTTAATAAAATTATTCAATCAGGAGCTGCCATTGGAACAACTTATAATATTAACCGTTCAACTGATTTATTAACTCTTTTAATGCTTCAGGATAAAACGAAAATGATTGATGATAGAGGAGTTGTTAGTTTTGATAAGGTAGTTTTTAATAAGGGTAAAAATGTTTCTTCTGGGGAAAATGCTTTAAGTTTTTATACGCAGTTTGCTAATGCGACATCTCCTAATTATACTTGGAATTCTCAATTGCATTATTCTATTGATGCTTTTGCTGAGGGAACAGTAGCTATGATGTTTAATTATCCTTGGAATATAAAAACAGTGCAACATAAGGCTCCTAAGTTAAATTTTGCTGTTGCTAGTGTTCCACAGATAAAAGGAAACCCGGCAGTAAATATAGCTAATTATTGGGGATTAGCGGTAGCTAAAAATAAAATTGCTCAAAGTGCTTCAGATAAAATAACTATTACTAATAAAACGCGTATAAAAGAAGCTTGGAAATTCTTAACTTATTTAACAATTAAGCCAAATGGTAATTTTACTATTATGGAAAGTGGAAATAAATTAGGTAATACTATTCAGTCTGATTTTGATCCAGCTAAGGATTTTTTACAGAAAACTGGTGAGCCAGCAGCTCGGCGAGATATTATTGAGGAACAAAAAAGCGACTCTTGGATTGGAGTTTTTGCGAAGGATAATTTAATTGCTCAAAGTTGGCGAGAATCTAATCCAGAAGCTATTGAAGGAATTTTAGCTGAAATGATTGATCAAGTAAATAAGGGGCAAGCAACTGTTAAAGAGGCCTTAAAAACAGCAGCCCATAGAGTGCAAGTTTTAACTAATTAATTTTTTATAAGCAATGAAAAAACAAACAAGTATTACTAATTTTTTAATTCTTTTTATAATCTTAATATCCTTTTCTTTTTCTTTTAATAAAGCTAAAGCTAATACTTTTGGTTGTTGTGTAACCGGTGGTACTAATGGGACAGCAATTAATTGTACGTTGCCAGCTGTTTCATCTACTGGTACTGGACAAGGAACATGTTCTTCTGGAGTTTACAAAACAGATGATTGCTCTGATATTGCTATTTGTCCTCAAGCGACTAACTCAACTACTACTACTACTACTACTACCTTTGATAATCCGTTAGGTTCAGTAACTACAGTATCTCAATTGTTAAGTAGTATACTAAGTCATTTAAT
>CAZWWQ010000024.1:0-7304 GCA_964637685.1 uncultured Bdellovibrionales bacterium
GTGTTGGATATCGGATGAATATTCAAGGAAGTAAAATTGTTTTAGCTTTAGGTTTTTCTCATCCAGTAGAAAAAGAAATCCCGCAAGACTTAACAGTGAAGTTAGAAGAGAACAATATTCTTTCTATCTGGGGAATAGATAAACAAAGAGTAGGGCAATTTTCAGCTGAAGTGCGGGCACTTAAAAAGGCAGAGCCTTATAAGGGAAAAGGTTTTCGTTATCAGGGAGAGCAAGTGAGAAGAAAAGTAGGTAAAAAAGCAGCTGTGGCTAAATAATTTATATTCTATAATATATGATAATTAGTAGAAACAATTTAAGAGTACATCGCAAAAGGAGAGTGAGAGCTAAAATAAAAGGAAATGCTCAAAGGCCTCGTTTAGCTGTGTTTAAAAGTTTAACCGATATTAAAGTTCAAATAATAGATGATGTTAAAGGAAGCACTTTAGTAGCAGTTAATTTAAAAGAAGCTAAGGCTAAAAATAATTTAGTAGGAGCTAAGGAAATGGGTGTATTGTTAGCTAAAAAGTGTTTAGCTAAAAAAATAACTCAGGTTGTTTTTGATCGAGCAGGTTATAAATATCATGGTAAAATAAAAGCTTTAGCTGATGGTGCTCGAGAAAAAGGGTTAAAGATTTAAAATTAAGAAGATAAATAACAGTAATTGGTATTACTGATAAAAATATTATGGCTAGGGATAATAAAAAATTTAGAGGAAGACGAGAAAAACCAGAATTTGATCAAAAGCTTTTAGACTTAGCGCGAGTAGCGCGAGTAGTTAAAGGAGGAAGACGGTTTCGTTTTAGAGCTTCTTTGGTGATTGGTAATCATAAGGGTAAAGTGGGTGTTGGAGTAGGTAAGGGAGCCGATGTTGCTGATTCTATTAAAAAAGCTTTTGACGATGCTAAGAAAAATTTGATTACTGTTAAGCTTTATAAAAATACTATTCCTCATGATATTTTTATTAAAAAAGGGAGTGCTAAAATTTTATTTAAACCTTCTCCAGAAGGAAGGGGAATTGTGGCTGGAGGAGCGGTTCGGGCAGTGATTGATTTTGCCGGTATTAAAGATGTTAGCTCTAAGTCTTTAGGGACAGCCAATAAATTAAATGTAGCGAGAGCTACTATTGAAGCTTTGAAACAATTAAAAGAATCTAGAACACGAGCAGTTCGTTTGGGCAGGGATAAGAAGATAGAAAAGGTAGCTAGTCCAGTAAAAAAAGAAATTAAATAAATTAGATAAGATAAATAACAATCGCGTAATTTGTTTTTAACAAAGAACGTAATAATGATAAGAGTCTATGCAAATAAATGATTTAAAATTAAAAACTTCTCGTAAAAAAAAGAAAATTGTTGGACGAGGAGGAAAAAAAGGAACTTACTGTGGACGAGGAATGAATGGTCAAAAATCTAGAAGTGGTGGTAATGTGAACCCTCTTTTTGAAGGTGGTCATTCTACTTTGATTGATCATATGAAAAAAAAACGTGGATTTACTTCTTTCAAGAAAAAAGTAGCAATTATTAGATTTTCTCAAGTGGCTAAGAATTTTGAAGATGGGAATAAGATTACATTAGATGATTTAGTAAAAAAAAGTTTAGTAAAAAAAAATATCGTTAAGCAAGGAGTAAAAATAGTAGGACCTAAGACAGGTAAGAAAAAATTCTCTTTTGCTAAAGATATCTTGCTAACTAAAACAATTAAAGACTAATTATTTTAGTTATTTGGAAAATACTTCTAAATAGATTACTAATTAAGGGGTAAAATAAATGTTAAATAAATTAGTGCAAATTTTTAAAGTAAAAGAACTACGTAACAAAATTCTTTTTGTGCTAGTTTTGTTAGTTATTTTTCGATTAGCGGCTAACATTCCATTGCCTGGAGTTGATCAAGAGAGGCTAAAACTTTTTTTTCAAGGTAACCAATTTTTTGGAATGTTAAATATGTTTTCGGGTGGAGGACTTTCTAGTATTTCTATTGTAATGCTCGGAGTGGGTCCTTATATCACAGCTTCCATTATTATGGAAGTTTTAACTATGGTTAGCCCACGTTTAGAGCAACTTTATAAAGAAGAGGGTGAGGCTGGTCGTCAGAAATTTAATCAATGGACTAGATGGTTAACTGTGCCGTTAGCTATTTTGCAAACTATTAGTATGATAGCGCTATTTAAATCTCAGCGAATTATGGCTCCTTCAGGGACTTTAGAAATGGTTACTACAATAGTAATGGCAGTGGCAGGAACGATTTTTCTTACTTGGTTAGGAGAATTAATCACAGAGAAAAAAATTGGCAATGGAGTTTCCATACTTATTTTTGCTGGGATAGTATCGGGTTTACCAGGAGCTATCTCAGTAATTTCGGCTACTTGGGATGCTTCTAAATTTTTTACTTATTTAATATTTTTAGCAATCGTTATTGGATCAATAGTAGCAATTGTTTATATAACAGAAGGACAAAGAAATATTCCAGTTTCTTATGCTAAAAGAGTGCGAGGAAATCAAGAATATGGCGGAACTTCTACTCATTTACCTTTAAGAGTAAATCAAGCAGGAGTAATTCCTATAATTTTTGCGATGTCTATTATGTTATTTCCAGGAATGATAGCTAACTTTTTAGCACATGCTTCTAATTCAACAGTAGCAGGAATAGCTAGAACAATTGGTAATATTTTTCAAAATCAATGGTTTTATGGAACAGTTTATTTTCTTTTGGTAATTGCTTTTACTTATTTTTATACAGCTGTAGTTTTTGATCCTAAGGATATTGCCGAAAACTTACAAAAACAAGGAGGCTATATTCCAGGAGTGCGTCCAGGTAATAATACGCAAAAGTATTTGCATAAAATTATGAATAGGGTCACTCTTTCTGGTTCTATTTTTTTAGGCTTGATTGCAGTGCTACCTTTTTTAGTGCAAGGAATTACGCAGATTAAATCAGTATCTGTAGGTGGAACGGGTTTGTTGATTGTAGTGGCAGTAGTAATTGAAATAATTCAACAAGTAGAAGGACAATTAGTGATGAGAAACTATGAAGGGTTTTAAAATCCTTTTTTATATTATTTTATGAATATTATTATTCTTGGCCCACAAGGTTCGGGAAAAGGAACTCAAGCGGAATTGTTAGCCAAAAAATTTAAGCTAGAGCATATTGATATGGGAAGATATCTGCGAGAAGCAGCTTCTCTAAAAACTTCTCTAGGTAGAGAAATTAATGAAATAATCAATATCAAAAAAGAATTAGTTAGTGATAGGATATTGAAAAAAGTTGTTGAAATTAAATTAAAAGAACTTCCTCGTGAACAAGGAATAGTTTTTGATGGAGTACCAAGAAATAAAAATCAATTAGTTTATGTAGAAGAAGTTATAACTGAAGTAGGCAGGAAAATTAATTTAGTAATTGCCCTAGATCTTTCAGAAGTAGAGTCTATTGAAAGAATAGCTGCTAGAAGAGTTTGTAGCCAATGCAAAAAGGTGTATATCTTAGGTAAAGATCAAGAAGCGAAAAGTGGAATTTGCTCTCAATGTGGAGGTTTAGTAGTGCAAAGAGTGGATGATACACCGGAGGGAGTTAAAAAACGTTTACGAATATTTAAAGAAGAGACCTTACCGATAATAAATTACTATCAAAAACAAGATAAACTAATAAAAATTGATGGCGATCAAAGTATTGAAAAAGTATTCCAATCTATAGTAAAAAAAATAGATCAAGAATTAAATTAAAAAATTAGAATTTGCGTGCTGATTATACAATTATTTTAAAAATAATTTACTACTAAACACGCAAATCCTGATAAAAAGTATGATTTTAATTAAAACTCCAGAAGAAATAGCTACTATGCGAAAAAGTGGAAAAATTTTGGCGGGAGTAATGACAACAGTAGGGAAAGCTATTACAGCAGGTGTAAATACACAAATGCTAGATGATTTAGCTGAAAAACTTATTTTAGAACAAGGCGGTAAACCTATTTTTAAGGGACAAGGAGAGAAAGATAATCCCTTTCCAGCTACTATCTGTGCTTCACTAAACGATGAGATTGTGCATGGGATTCCCAGCGAGAATAGAATTATTCAAAAAGGTGATCTGGTAAAAATTGATATGGGAGTTAAATATCAAGGAATAATAACTGATATGGCACGAACTTTTGAAGTGGGAAAAGTATCTTCAGTAGCACATAATTTAGTAGTTACTACTCGTGAAGCTTTGGAAATGGGAATTAAAAAAATCAAAGCTGGAGTTAGTTTAAATGAATATGGTTCGGCAGTAGAAAATTATGCTCAAGAAAGAGGTTTTTCAGTGGTGCGTGAATTGACAGGACATGGAGTAGGAAGAGAGTTGCATGAAGATCCAGCGATTACTAATTATCCATCAGCAGAGAATAATTTAATTCTTAAAGAAGGAATGACTATTGCTTTAGAACCAATGATTAATGAGGGAACTTGGAGAATTAAATTAGCTAAGGATAATTGGGCTTTTCTTACTCAAGACGGAAAGTTAAGCGCTCATTTTGAAGATACTTTAGTGGTGACTAGAAATGGTTACGAGATTATGACGAGATGAAATTAAAATTCAAAAATAGAATATTTATTTATAACTAAATGAATAGTAATTTTACAATAAAAAACAAGCCCAATAAATATTTATTGGGCTGTGGGTTAGTGTTATTTTTTAAGAGTTTTTACTTTTACCTTCATAAAAGTAAAAAATTTTTTCCTCTTCTTTTTCTGGCCAAATCCAAAAGGCCAAAAATGCGGTTAATGTGGGGAGTGCAATAAGCAATCCCCACATTAACCACTCAGGCTCTGTGGGATACCCATCGGGTGACCGTTGGGCCTGAATTTTTGAAATAAAAAAAGCTAATCCGGTGGCGAAGGACTCAAACGCCACTGAACTTAGGATAATTGAAATCAATTTTCTCATTTTTTTTCTCCTTTTTTGTTCCCTTGTACCATTAAGCAATGAATAAAAGGGAATATTATTAATGTTAAAGAACCTAGAATTATAGTATAATTATAGCATAATGTCAAATGAATAATCTAGAAAGTAAAAAAATAGAACATTATTTAGGAATAGACTTTGGAATGTCCAAAGTAGGTTTAGCAATGGCGGAAAATATAACTAAAATTGCTTTTGCTTATACAATTTTAGCTAATGATAAGAATTTAGTCCAGAAAATGATAACTATTATTCAAAAAGAAAAAATCAGTCAAATCATTATCGGTATCCCGCTATATGTAGAAGCCACTAAAACAGAGAAAGAAGCCAAAAAATTAGGGCGACAATTAGTAGGAAAATTACCTCAGTTAAAAATTAAATATCAAAATGAAATGTTTACTACTAAAATGGCACAAGCTAATTTAAAGATGCAAGGAATAAAGAAAATTCAACAATATGATGATCAAGAAGCGGCGAGAATAATTTTACAAAGTTGGCTGGACCAATAATTTTGTGCTATAATTTAGAAATAAAAAATAATTAAGTTTTAAAATTAAAAAAGCTATGCAAGATAATATTTATCTTTCTGTTATTATTCCGGCTTATAAAGAAGGAAAGAGAATGGGAGAAAATTTAAAAACTTGTATGCAATATTTTGCGGATAAAGATTATAATTATGAAATTATTATTGTGGTAGATGGTTCACCAGATAATACCGCGGAAATTGCTCGATTATATCAGGGAAAATTAAGAAATTTACGAGTGATTGACAATAAGCAAAATCACGGCAAAGGCTATGTAGTGCGTCAAGGATTATTAGAGGCTCAAGGAAAATATCGTTTATTTTTTGATGCAGATGGTTCTACGGCTATTACTCATCTAGATATTTTTTTACCTGAGTTTGAAAAAGGATATGATTTAGTAATTGGTTCTCGGGATATTAAAGGATCTTTTATTCAAGTGCATCAACCTAAACATAGAGAAATCATGGGTGATATGGGTAATTGGTTGATTAGAATTGTTTTAGGATTATGGAGCTATCCAGATACACAATGTGGTTTTAAAATGTTAACGGCTGAGGCAGCTGAAGCAGTGGCTCAACGAATGGTAGTAGATCGTTTTGGTTTTGATTTTGAAATGCTTATTTTAGCGAAGAAGCTGGGTTTTAAAATTAAACAAATGCCAGTGCGTTGGATGAATGAAGATGGTTCGACAGTTAGTTTAACAGGACCAAACGGTTTTATTCAAGTATTAATTGATTTGTTTAAAACTAAAGGAAGATTATTAAGTGGAAAATATAATTTAAAACAAAAATAGCGACAGAAAATTATTTTCAAATTCTTTTGGAAAATTAACTAAAAAAAATGTCAAATAAAAAAGAAAATAGAAAAAAAGAATCTTTAACTGAGTTAAGGCAAGATCCAGTAACCCATGAATGGGTGGTGGTAGCTACTAGTCGAGCACAACGACCAGAAGATTTTAATCAGAATTCAAGAAAAAAAGTGGTAGAAGATCCTGATAAAAAATGTTTTTTTTGCTATCCAGAAGAAACTGGACAAAAAAAAGATACTTTAATTTATCAAAATAAACAAGGGGATTGGACATTGCGAGTTTTTCCTAATAAATACCCAGCTTTTATTCGTCCTCAGACTGGTTTTATCCAGCATCAAGAAGAAGGACCTTATTTTAAAATGGATGGAGTGGGTTATCATGAAATTGTGGTTACTCGAGATCATAAGAAGCCATTAGCTCAGTTGGATATATTGGAGATAGCAGAAGTAATAGATGCTTTTCAGGAGCGTTACATTGATTTAATGAATCAAAAGAGCGTTAATTATATTGAAATTTTTCAAAATCATGGACAGGAAGCTGGAGCTTCGGTAGTGCATCCTCATTCGCAAATTATGGCTATTCCAGTAATTCCTTCTCAAGCGAGAACGGAGTTAAAAGGAGCAGAAGATTACTATCGGATGAATAAACAATGTGTTTATTGTGCCATTATAGATTGGGAAAGAGAGAAAAAAGAAAGATTAGTTTTTGAAAATAATGAATTCTTTGTTTTTTGTCCTTATGCTTCTCGAGTGGCTTTTGAGACATGGATAATACCCAAAAAGCACAAACCTTATTTTGAAAGAGTCAGTCAATCCGAAAAGTTAGCTTTGGCAGAAGTCTTAAAAATAGCCTTAGAAAAAATTTATCAAGCTTTAGGTGATCCAGCTTATAATTTTTATTTTCGTACTTCTCCAGCGGATGGACAAGATTATCCTCATTTTCATTGGCATCTGGAAATTCTTCCTAAAACAGCTACTTGGGCTGGATTTGAATTAGCTACAGGTATTGAAATTTCTACTATTCAACCAGAAGTAGCAGCTAAATAT
>CAZWWQ010000025.1:0-7241 GCA_964637685.1 uncultured Bdellovibrionales bacterium
ACCAAATAGCAATGCTAATTGTAGAGTTTATTACAGAGAAAAAAAACTTATTAAAGAAAAATGAGAAGTTAAATTTAATTAGTTGTTATGTTAATAAAAAATATTTTTATTCTTTCAGGGCCTTCTGGTGCTGGAGAAGATTCTATTATTGGGGGATTAAGGGATTATTTTGAGCTGGAACGGGTTATTACTACTACTACTAGAGCCATGAGAAAGGGAGAGTCACAGGGAAGTCCTTATTATTTTATTTCAGTAGCAGAATTTAAGGAAAAGATAAAGAATAATCAATTAGCGGAATATGCCCAGGAATATAATAATAATTTTTATGGTGTAACAAAAAAAGAATTAAAAAGGGTGGCACAAGAAAATAAAATTGGTATTTGGAAAATAGAATATAAAGGAGTAATGACAGTTAAAAAAGAGTTTCCTGAAATAAAGTCTATTTATATAACGGCTCCATCCTTAGCGATTTTACGTCAACGAATCTTAAGAAGAGATCCTAATGTGAAGGAGAAATATTTAGAAGAAAGAATGCGATATACTCAAGAATGGATGAAACATGAAGCTATTTATGATTATAAAGTAGTAAATGAAGAAGGAAAATTAGATATGGCGATTAAAGAAGTGGCACAAATCATAAAAGATAATCTTGATGGCTAGTTTAATTAAAAAAATTCAGCAAACAATTCATGAAAATCAACTTTTTGAACAGGGAGCCAAAATTATAATAGCTGTTTCAGGTGGTCCAGATAGTATTGCTCTTTTGCATATATTCTCTCAGTTACAAAAAAAATATTCTTTACAATTAATAATTGCCCATGTTAATTATGGTCTGCGTGGTTTAGAAAGTGAGCTAGATGAAAAATTGGTAAATTCTTTAGCTCGGCAGTATCATTATCCAATTGCAATTAAGAAAGTAAATTCTAAAGAATTAATTAAAAAAAAACAAGGAAAGATTGATTTTTCTGAACAAAATTTGCGTAATATCCGCTATCTTTTCTTTCAGCAATTGAAAGTTAAAAAAAATTTTAATCTTATAGCTACGGCTCATAATTTAGATGATCAAGTAGAAACTTATTTGATGCGGATTACTCGAGGGACAGGACTAAAAGGTCTATCAGCAATGTTGTTTAAAAACCAACAAATTATTCGTCCCCTTTTAGCGGTTACTCGTGCTCAAATTATGGATTATGTAGAAGAATACCAGCTAAAGTGGCGATTAGATAAAACTAATTTAGAAAATAAATTTTTGCGTAATAAAATTCGTAATTCATTAATTCCTTACTTAGAAAAAAATATTAATCCCAATATTAAAGAAACTATTTTTCGTTCCATTGTTAATATTGCTTTGGATGAAAATTTATTGGAAGAATTAACTCAAAAAACAGGACTTGTTAATAATCCATTAAAAATTTCTCTTTGCCAACAATTACCTTTAGCTCTTCAGAGAAGGGTCGTGCGACAAATCATCTATAAAGTTAAAGGAAGCCAAAAAAATGTTGGAGCTAATCATATTCAAGAAATACTAAAAATTATCCATAGCTCTAAAAATAAAACCCAAACAGCTTTATTGGTTGGATTGAAAATTAGTCGTAAAGGTGATAATCTAAACATAGAAAAAAATTAATTGAAAATAAAAAAATGATTTTATGAGAAATTTTTTCGCATAAATTCATTAGGATAATATGAAAAAATTATTTAGAAATGTTAGTTTAATTGTTTTAATTTTTCTTTTAATTTCAGGTATTTTTGTTTTATATAATGCACCTCAAAAACCACCCAAAAATATTTCTTTGTCTCAACTAGCTCAACAAGTAAACAATGATGAAGTTAAAGAAATTAAAGTAGAGACTAATGAATTAAAGATTACCTTAAAAGATAAAACTAATGAAAAAACTACCAAAGAAGCTACTTCAGGTATTGTAGAAACCTTAAAAAACTATGGAGTAGAAAGTCAAAAACTGCAAGCCGTTAATATTAATGTGCAAGGGGAATCAGGACTTAATTTCTGGTTAAGTAATATCTTACCCTTTTTATTACCTTTTTTGTTAATAGGAGCTTTTATTTGGTTTATGCTACGTCAAGCTCAGAGAGGAAATAGTCAGGCGTTATCTTTTGGAAATTCTCGAGCGAGAATGATTGATCCTAAAGACAAAAGTCAGAAAACTACTTTTAAAGATATTGCTGGTTCTAAGGAAGCTAAAGAAGAACTTTATGAAATAGTAGATTTTTTGAAAAATCCAAAGAAATTTTTACAATTAGGAGCTAAAATTCCTAAGGGAGTGTTACTTTTAGGGGCTCCAGGAACGGGAAAAACGCTCATAGCTAAAGCTGTAGCTGGTGAAGCTAGTGTCCCCTTTTTTAATATTTCTGGTTCAGAATTTGTAGAGATGTTTGTAGGGGTGGGAGCTTCTAGAGTGCGAGATCTTTTTAAGCAAGCTAAAAAAAATGCTCCAGCTATTATTTTTATTGATGAAATTGATGCTGTTGGTCGGCACAGGGGAACAGGCATTGGTGGAGGACATGATGAACGAGAACAGACTTTAAATCAAATTTTAGTAGAAATGGATGGTTTTGATACTAATACTAATGTAATTATTATTGCTGCTACTAATCGGCCGGATGTTTTAGACCCAGCACTTCTTCGTCCAGGAAGATTTGATAGAAGAGTAACTATGGATTTACCGGATATTGCAGAAAGAGAAGCCATATTAAAACTACATGCTAAAAATAAACCTCTAGTAACCAATATTCAATTAAAGACAATCGCTCAAAGAACTCCAGGATTTTCAGGAGCTGATCTGGCTAATTTGTTAAATGAGGGAGCTATTTTAACAGCTCGGAGAAATAAACATAAAATCACTATGAATGAGTTAACGGAATCTATTGAAAAAGTTATTTTAGGACCAGAAAGAAGGAGTCGTCGTATTGATGATGAAGAAAAAGAAATTGTGGCTTACCATGAAGCCGGACATGCTTTAACAGCGGCTAATTTAAAAAATGCTGATCCAGTTCAAAAAGTATCTATTATTTCTCGTGGTCATGCAGGAGGATATACTTTAAGTACTCCAGAAAGAGACAAAAGTTTACATTCTAAGGATTATTTTATTGATGAGTTATCTGTTCTTCTGGGTGGTTTTATAAGTGAAAAATTAACCTTTGGAACAGTTACTACAGGAGCTTCAAATGATCTAGAAAGAGCAACAAGCATTGCTCAAAAACTAGTTACTCGTTATGGTATGAGTAATTTAGGACCGAGAACTTTTGGACATAAGGAAGAAGAAATTTTTTTAGGGGGCAGTAGACAAGAAGGAAAAAATTATTCTGAAAAAACAGCTGAAGATATTGATAGGCAAATAAGTGATTTTATTCAAAAAGCTTATCAGGCAACACAAAAAATATTAGAAGAAAAAAAAGATACTCTAAAAAAAATTGCGGATTATCTTTTAGAAAAGGAAACTATTGAACAGGAGGATTTTAAAAAATTGTTAATAAGTTAAAAAAATAGGTATGTCAAAAAAAATAAAAGCTATTCCTTATTTACAAATAATACAAGATGCAGTAAAAATTAGTTGGAAGAACACTTATTTGTGGTGGTTTGGATTTTTTATAGCTCTTACTAATTTAGGAGGAATATTTAATTATTCTTCTCGTTCAGAGAAAAGTTGGCATGCAATAATTAAAAAACAAGAAGTGTTTTATTTTAGCTCACAAAATATTTATTGGGTTGGTGGCTTAACTTTATTATTAGTATTATTTTATGTTCTATTAGTGAGTTTAAATATAATAGGACGAGGAGCGCTTATTGATTCTATCTCTAAACAGTTAAGGAAAAAACCAGCTAATTTCAAAACTGGTTTAACTGCTGGTAGAAAATATTTTTGGAAAATATTAATACTAGTCTTGATTTTATCTTTAAGTATATTTTTCTTGATGATAATTATTTTTACCCCAGTTATATTTTTATTTGCTAATCATAATTACTTTATTGGGAGTCTATTGGGTTTTTTGGCTTTGCTTATTTTAATACCTTTGTTATTACTGGTAAGTTATTTAAAAGTTTATGGCTATCTTTATGTAGTGTTGGGTCAATTAAAAGTGATGCCAGCACTAGAAAATGCCTACAATCTTTTACGAAAAAATCTGGGTGCTAGTCTTATTATATTGTTACTTTTTATTCCTTTAAATATTATATGGATGTTGGTTATTCTGATGTCAATATTACCAGTAGGATTTATTTTTCTTTGTCTAGGAACATTAATGTTTTTTTTGGCTGGAAGTATAGGGGTGGGAATAACTATGCTAATAGCAGTAATAAGTTTTTTAGGAATAGCTATATTTTTACGAAGTATTTATGAAGTTTTTATTCAAATTATTTGGATTTTATTTTTTCAAATAATTGCTCAGCCAGAAGTTTTTGAACCAATTAAAGAAATGATAGTAAAAACGACAGTTACTAATCCAGCTATACCAGTGGTTGAATATAGAAAAAAGTAAAAAGCCTTACTTAGAAATTTAGCAAGGCTTTTTTGAATGTGAATGAAGTGAGAAAAGTTATTCAATTACTTTTCCATATCTCACTTCTATCCAATCCAGGTTATTGTTACCTGAAAAAGATATAGCTTGCACTGTATTGTCGCAAGCTATTTTCATTCCTAGGAGTTCATTATTTTCTAGGATCCAGAGACTGGAGTGTCCCTGAATTATTACGGTGCTAGTTAGAGCATTTATCTCTAATGGCTCTAACCGGATAGTCTCTTGACTATCTCCAGAATTTGTTATTAATAACAAATTCCAGTTCGTCAGAGACGAACTATTAAAGGGAATAAAAAGTTTTTTTCCCTTTTTTTGTGAAGTTGAATTAACGTTAGACACTGCTATGCTATTGCATAGATAGTATATTGTTGATTCAACAACGGCATTACCAGTGAATTTTATTTCTCCAAAATCAAACTCACTATTGATGTTTAATTGGTTGGTTTTAATTGTAATTACTCCATAAGGAGTAATCGTGTAGTTTTTTGAAAAAACTACATCTCCTTGATTATAAATAATCAAGGAGATTGCTGAAGAATCTAGTGATAAATTCTTTACTATTATTCTATTGTTCCAGCCTGATTGGCTGAAAAGATAAGGTATTACCGATACCTTTTGTGTTGGCGTCGGTGTTGGCGTCGGTGTTGGCGTCGAAAAATTAATTTCCGTCAATAAATTGAAACCGTCTCCGGTATCAATATAAATTTTACCTATGTAATTTCCTACATAGGTTATTTTTTGTGATGGATAATAATAAGAATATTTCCATCCATAACTGCCTACATCATTCCAAGCAGTACTATAACTTTCCCAGTTTTTAGTACCGTTAAAATAAAGCTCAATTCCCATTCGAAAATTTTGCGTTATATTTTTTAATTCCACAAACATATAGACGGTATCGCCCATATTAAATGTAGAACCCGCTCCAGTGGGATCCATCTTGTACTGGATTGTCCCATTAGGAGCATAACCAGTACAGGCAGTGACTGTGCCTAATGTATAGGCTACAGCACTACTTGTAATAGCAAATATCATAAAGATAGCTGCTGCGATAACGATAATATTTAATTTTTTCATTTCTCCTCCTTTGCCTACCGTGGCTCCTTCCATTGCCTTCTCCCTTCTACTCACATCTTTTTTTAAAAAAGACGGCTGGGAAATACTTTCGGTAGGCCTTTTAATTTGTTAAGGAACTATCTTCTTATAACCCTTTGTTATAAAAAGAACAATGTATTAGTATAATAGATTTTTTAGTTTTCGTCAAGAAAAAATATAATCTTTGTTTTTTCAAAGAGATTAATTTAGAAATACAAAGTTATTTTTTGGTGGGACCAGCAGGATTCGAACCTGCGACCAAGCGATTATGTCCAGTAAGCTTACTGGGCTACCACTGAGCTATTGGTCCTATTAATTTTTTGTGGGTATTCTCAACTTAAATAGGAAACCTTTTGGTGGGACCAGCAGGATTCGAACCTGCGACCAAGCGATTATGAGTCGCCTGCTCTACCACTGAGCTATGGTCCCGTTTTTATATTTCTCTAGTATCGTAGCTAGCTTTTTTCTTAAATCATTTCGTCCTTTCGTAGTTTTATAATATTTTTCATTTCTTCTTGCATCATCTGCTTTTATATAACATTCATAATGGATAAGTCTTATGGGTAATCTTTTGCTAGTTGATGTAACTTTTCCTTCCTGATGTTGTTTAATTCTAATCTTTAGATTATTTGTAAAACCTATGTAAAAATTTAAATCCTTTAAACTAATTAGAATATAAACATAAAACATAATTTTACGATTATGTCCAGTAAGCTTACTGGACTACCACTGAGCTATTGGTCCTATTAATTTCCAAAATTTAAAATTATTATTAAGCCATAATCTTCAGGATTAAGTGGGTGTATCCCGATTCGAACGGGAGACCTTTTCCATGTCAAGGAAACACTCTAACCAACTGAGCTATACACCCAAAATAATTGAGTCTATCTTTCTCTAATAACATAGTATTTTAAAAAAACTATTTGGTCAATGCTTTTCTTCTTTTGGCGTGAAAAGTTTTATGAATTTCTTTTAGGTGGAGGTTAGTAATATGAGTATAAATTTGGGTAGTAGTTATAGAAGAATGACCAAGCATAGCTTGAACACTGCGAATGTCAGCTCCATTTATTAGTAAGTCGGTAGCAAAAGAATGGCGTAAGGTATGTGGATGAACGTTTTTAACTAATCCAGCTTTAAGAGCATAATGTTTAACAATACGTTGGATAGAGCGTGAACTAAGACGAAGATTATTTTTTTTTATATTCTTATTTTTTCTGATAAATAAAGCAGGATCAGTGTCAGTACGTTTTTGAAGATATTTTTTTATAGATGAACTGGCAATTGGAGAAATAAAAACAACTCTAATTTTATTTCCTTTACCACGAACACTTAATTCTCCTCGTTGAAAATTTAATTGTTCTCGGTTTAAACTAACTAATTCAGAAACCCGCAATCCAGTAGAGAATAAAATTTCTAAAATAGCTTTATCACGTAAAGTTTCTAGTTTTTTTCCTTGAGCGGCAGTAAGAATTCTTTCTATTTCTGAATTTTCTAAAAAACTTATTTCCCTTTCAGGTGTTTTTCTTATTTCTACTTTTTCAGCTGCTAGAGTAGAAATATCTTTTTTAGCTAAAAACTTTAAAAAATTTCTTAAAGCAATTAAATAATAA
>CAZWWQ010000026.1:0-2502 GCA_964637685.1 uncultured Bdellovibrionales bacterium
AATGTCAAATAAAGGTAGATAAATTCTAAAAATAGAATATAAATCTTATAAAAAGAAAATGAAAAAAATAATTAAAAATGTGTTGAGTAAAAGAAAAAACAAAGTAACTAAAAAACAGCTATTGCATAACTGAGAGAAATCCTTATAATATAAAGGTATGGGGAACTAATTAATTAAAAAAACATAATGGCAAAAATGACAAAAGTGCAAATGCTATCAGCATTGGCTGAAAAAACCGGTCTAGCTAAAAAAGAAGTAGCTAGCTTTATGGATGCGTTAACTGAGTTAGCGTATGCAGAGGTTAAAAGTAATGGAGAATTTCCTCTTCCAGGATTTGGAAAAATGGTAAAAGCTCATCGTAAAGCACGAATGGGAGTTAACCCAGCTACTGGAGAAAAAATTAGCATTCCAGCTAAAACTGTAGCTAAATTTAAATTATCTAAAGCTGCTAAAGAATCAGTATTGTAAATTATCTAATTCTAGGATTAAACTCTATAAAATTAGAAATCATAAAACCATCTTCTAAAAATAAGATGGTTTTATGTTAAAAAAAACGCTATAATAAAAAAATAGTTAATAAATAATAAAGTAAAAAATATGGAACCAGATATTCAAAATCAATTTGAGGTACAAGAAAAAAAGTTAAACGATATCTATAAATCTGTAGAAAAAATGCGGAAGTATTTTCTGTGGTCACTTATTATCACTGTTGGTACTATAGTTTTACCTTTAATTGCTTTAGCTTTTGTAATTCCTTGGTTTTTGCATATTATAACAGCTGCTTATACTATTTAAACAAAAGGTAGTTTTTTTTAGAAACTAGAAATTAATAATATGCAAAAAGAGATTGTTTTAAAAAAACGAAAGATTATTTATCGATTAAAAAAAAGCGCTCGGACTAAGCGGATACATTTAATAGTCAAAGAAGATATGCAGATAGTAGTTACTATGCCAAAAAATGTGGATGAAAAAATAGTAGAAAAATTTATACAACAAAAAACTCAGTGGCTTTTAAATAAAATAACTTATTTTCAAAATAAAAAACAAGTTATTCCCTTACCTAATAAAAAAGATTATTTAAAATATAAAGAATTAGCTTACCAAATCGTTGAAAAAAAATTAAATTATTTTAATACTTTCTATAATTTTTCTTTTCATAAAATTGTTATTCGTAATCCAAGCACTCGTTGGGGAAGTTGCTCTAGTCAAGGTAATTTGAATTTTAGCTACCGAATAATTTTTTTAACGGAAAAACTTTCAGATTATGTTATTGTGCATGAACTTTGTCATCTTAAAGAATTTAATCATTCAGTGCAATTTTGGAATTTGGTAGCTAAGACAATTCCTAATTATCTAGAGATAAGAAAACAAATTAGAATTATATAAATAGTACTAAATTAAGCAGTTGTTATTTGTGCTTCAGGTACGATATTTTTAATGAGGCTAAGTGTTTTGCGAGTAGCTTTAATTTTGTAAGCAGTTTCCATTTTAGTTCCCTCAATAATCAAATAAACTTTAACTTTTCCAGCATCGCACTGAGTGAAATAAGCGGATAACTGTTGAAGAATACTTTGTTCAAAATTAGTTGGTAAAGTGATGATTAATTGAGTGATTTTTTCTGTTTTTTTTTCTTTATAAGTTCCGTTTAATTTTTGAGTGGTGGCAATGCGCTTGAATTGTGTTAGCTCATTTTGATTAACTATTTTTACGCTATCAGCTAAAAGTTTCATTTCTCCATCTTTATTAGATATTTTTCCAGAAACTAAAACTATTTTTTCTTCTTGCCAAGTCGTTTCTGTGGCTTCTAAAATTTTAGGAAAAACTAAAATTTCTATAGTGGAAGTTAAATCTTCTAAAGTAACAAACATCATAGCTTTTTGATTTTTTAGATAAATCTTTTTGATTTTGGCGATTATTCCTCCGATGCTGATATTTTGATTGATATGTTCTGTTCCAATTTGTTTAATGGGAACAGCTACTTTTTGAAAATACGAAGCATATTCTTTAACTGGATGATCACTAATATACAAACCCAATAATTCTTTTTCCCAAGCAAGGCGATCTTTTTTAGAAGCTTTCTCGGTTTTGGCTAAAGTTATTTCGGGTAATTTAATCTCTGTACTAGCAAATAAGCTACTTTGGTTAGTGGCTATTAATTTAGTGTAATTTTTATTATAAGTTAAAATATCTTCTACAGAATTAATGATGGCATTTCTTTCTCCAAACTTTTCTAGAGCACCTACTTTAGCTAAAGCTTCAATAGATTTTTTATTTAAATCTTTATGTCTAACTCGTTCAATAAGATTAGTTAGGCTGATATATTTACCATTTTTTTCTCTTTCTTCTACAATAGCTTTAGCTATAGTATGACCTACATTTTTAATAGCATTTAAACCAAAACGAATACGTTCCCTTTTTTCTCCATTGGTTAAATCTTCAATAACAGCAAATTTTTCAAAACTTTCATTAATATCAGGAGGCATTACTTCTATGTTCATTTCT
>CAZWWQ010000026.1:2512-7159 GCA_964637685.1 uncultured Bdellovibrionales bacterium
ATTCAGCTATTTCAATGGCTACTCGATCAATATTATCTTGATCAGAAGTTAAAAGAGCGGCCATAAATTCAGCTGGGAAATAAGCTTTAAGGTAAGCTGTTTGATAACCAATTAAACCATAGCAAGCGGCGTGAGAACGATTAAAACCATAGCCAGCAAACGGTTCGATAAAAGAGAAGACTTTTTCGGCTACTTTTTGAGTAGTTCCTTGTTGGATACAGCCTTCAATAAATTTTTGTTTTTCTTTTTGTACTAGAGAAAATACTTTTTTCCCCATTGCTTTTCGTAAAACATCGGCCTCTCCTAAAGAGAAACCAGCTAGTTTTTGAGCAATCTGCATTACTTGTTCTTGATAAACTACTACCCCATAAGTTTTTTCTAGGATAGATTTAAGTACAGGATGCAGATATTTAATTTCTTTTTCTCCGTGTTTACGAGCGATAAAATCAGGAATCCAATCCATTGGTCCAGGACGGTAAAGAGCAACCATAGCAATAACATCTTCTAAAACAGTAGGCTTTAACATTTTTAAATATCTTTTCATACCAGAGCTTTCTAATTGAAAGACTCCAGTGGTACGGGCTTCTTGTAAAAGTTGGAAAGTTTTTTTATCATCCAAAGGAATTTTATTAATATCAATGACTTGTTGTTTAGTTTTAGCAATTATATTTAAAGCATTTTGAATAATGGTTAGGTTTTTTAAACCTAAAAAATCCATTTTTAGCAGTCCTATTTTTTCAATAAAGCTATATTTAGTGGAGGAGGAGTATTGAGTAACCATACCAGATTCTTTACCAGATATATGTTGAACAGGAGTATATTCCATAACAGGATCTTTAGTGATAACTACACCACAAGCATGCATAGAAGCGTGACGTACTACTCCTTCTAAACGCATAGCGCTGTCAATTAATCTTTTTCCATCGGGATTATTTTTATGTAGATCACTAAATTCTTTTACTTGCTCTAGAGCGTTAGGAATAGTGGAAAACATAGGAATAAGTTTGGCGGTTTTATCGCAAAAATCGTAAGGTAAACCTAAGGCTCGTCCAGCGTCACGAATAGCTCCTCGGGCAGCCATAGTACCAAAAGTAATGATTTGAGCTACGTGATCATCACCATATTTTTGACGCACATAATCTAAAACCTCATTTCTTCTGTCATCAGCAAAATCCATATCCACATCAGGCATAGAAATTCTTTCAGGATTAAGAAATCTTTCAAAAAAGAGTTCGTATTTTATAGGATCAATACTAGTAATACCAATAAGATAAGAAACAAAACTACCAGCAGCAGATCCCCGTCCTGGTCCTACGACAATACCATTTTTTTTTGCCCAGACAACAAAATCCTGAACAATTAAAAAGTAAGAAGGAAAACCCATTTTTTCAATGATAGACAATTCATATTCTAGACGTTTTTTCTGTTCTTCTGTAACTTTATTTCCAAATTTTTCTTCTAATCCTTGTAAGGTTAGTTTTCTTAAATATGATTTAGCAGTAAAGCCTTCAGGGACTTCAAAATGGGGTAATTGGGTTTCTCCTAATTTTATTTCAACATTACATTTTTGAACAATTTCTTGCGTGTTGGCTATAGCTTCGGGAAGGTCTTTGAAATGCTCAATCATTGTCTCGGGACTTTTCAAATAAAGTTCTAATGACATTAAATTCATTCTATTTTCATCAGTAACTTTACGGTTAGTTTGAATACAAAGAAGAATATCTTGGATAGCGTTATCATCTTTATTAATGTAATGAATATCGTTAGTAGCAACTAATTTTATTTTGTGTTTATGAGCTATTTTTATTAAAGCTTTATTGGCAATGTCTTGAATAGGGAGAGCGGGGTGATATTGTAATTCCAAATAAAAATCACCATCTTCAAAAATATCTCGATATTCTAAAGCTAGTTTTTCGGCCTTTTCAAAATCTCCATTAATAGCAGCATCAGGAATTTCTCCCTTAGCACAAGCACTAAGGCCAATTAATCCTTGAGCGTATTTTTTTAGCAATTCTTTATTAATACGAGGCTTATAATAAAATCCATCTAAATGAGCGATGGAAATTAATTTCATCAAGTTTTTATAGCCGATTTCATTTTTAGCCAAAAGAATTAAATGATAACGAGTTTTGTCTTCGCGAGTATTATTTTTACTGAGATAATCTCCAGAGGTTAAATACATCTCACAACCAATAATAGGTTTAATGCCTTTTTCCTTGGCTTTAATATAAAATTCAATCGCTCCATAAAGAACGCCATGATCAGTAATGGCTAAACTGTCCATACCTAAATCTTTAGCTCGGTCTAAAATTTCGTCAATTTTAGAAAGTCCGTCCAAAAGGGAATAATGAGTGTGAACATGAAGATGAGTAAATTTAGGAGTAACAGGCATAATTATTCAGCATCTCTTTTAGTAATTAGTTTCTTTAATTTGAAAGTAAGCTTGTGGATGAAGACAGGCTGGGCATTCTTTGGGAGCGGAAACTCCTTCATGCAAGTAACCACAATTACGACATTTCCAAACAATTTTTTCTCCACGAGTAAAAACTTTTCCAGTTTCTAAATTAGAATATAATTGACGATATCTTTTTTCATGAGCTTTTTCTACTTGAGCGATAGCCTTAAAGGTGGAGGCAATCTCAGGAAAATTCTCTTTTTCAGCTATTTCAGCAAATTGAGGATAAAGCTCAGACCATTCTTCATTTTCTCCTTCAGCCGCAGCCTGTAAATTTTTAAGAGTGGTATCTATTTTACCGGCAGGATAGGTGGCGGTAATTTCAACGGGAGTACCTTCTAGAAAACGAAAGAATCTTTTAGCGTGTTCTTTCTCGTTTAAAGCGGTTTCGGTGAAGATAGCAGAAATTTGTTCCAAGCCTTCTTTTTTGGCTTGTTTAGCGAAATAATCATAACGCATTCTAGCTTGAGATTCTCCAGCGAAAGATTTTAGTAAATTCTTTTCGGTTTCAGTTCCTTTTATATTGGACATATATTTTTATTTAAAAATTAGATTTAACTAAGTCTTTTCATTATAGCAGAACAAAGAAAAAGATAAAGTTTAAAAATTTGACAAAAATTAAATTGTAGTTTATAAATAAAGAGTAGTACTTTCTTTCTCCTTTTCCCTCCCTAAAAAACGCAAATTCGTTTTTGGGGAGGGTTTTTTATTTTTTTCCCAAGAATTATGCTAGAATAACAAAATAAGTTCTTAGAAAGGAAAAATAATTTAAATAATTTATGGTTAAAGTAAAAGCGACTTTTGAATTAGAAAATCAGTTGGCTCAAGCTGGTTATGATTTTATTATTGGTATAGACGAGGCGGGGCGGGGACCTTTAGCGGGACCGGTAGTAGCGGCGGCTTGTGTTTATAAAAAACCTAATAAATTTAATGTTTTAACTCAAAAAAAAACTGAAGCTGATCTGGTTTTAACTGAAGATGATAAATTATTGGATTTAATTCGGGATTCTAAAACTCTTTCGGAAAAACAACGAGAAAGTTTGTATGATTTTATTCAAGAGAATTTTTTTATTAGTGTGGGTATTTGCGATCAAGGAACGATAGATAGAATGAATATTTTGCAAGCTTCATTTTTAGCTATGAAAAAAGCCTTAAGTGAACTAAAAATAAAAAATAAAAAATATCAACAAAAAAATAAGGGACAAAAAATGTTAGTTTTAGTAGATGGCAATCAAGAAATTCCTTATTTATCTTTAGAACAAAAAGCTATTATTGGTGGAGATAAAATTAGCAAAACTATTGCAGCCGCTTCTATCATAGCGAAAGTTACACGAGATAGAATTATGCGAAAAATGCACAAAATGTATCCGGTTTATGGCTTTGATACGCATAAAGGTTATGGAACTCAAAAGCATTTAATGGCTTTAAAGAAATATGGACCGTGTGATATTCATCGCAAAAGCTTTCGTCCAGTAAAATTGGTTATAAAATAAATTTTCTAATATTGATTTTAATCTTTATTTAAGCTAAAATAAATATATGCAAGAGGAAATAAGAAAAATTTTACAGCAAGCGATTGAAAAGCTTAAACAGAAACAGAAGCTAACTTTTGAGGTGGGGAAAATTCAAGTGGATTATCCTAAAAGTGAGAATTTCGGTGATTATACCAGTAATATTGCGATGATTTTGGCTAACCAAATAAAAAGGTCACCGTTTGAAATAGCCCAAGAAATAGTAAATTTAATGAAAAAAGATGAGAATTTAATTTCTGGCATAAAAATGAAGTTTTTAGTATGCTTTGAAAAAATAGAAGTTGCTCAGCCAGGTTATATTAATTTTTACTTTTCTCAAAAGTATTTACAAAAATTAGTTCATAAAATAAATAGAGAAAAAAATAAATTTGGTGCTGGAAAAGAGGAAGGAGAAAAAATAATGGTTGAATATTCACAACCAAACACACACAAAGAATTTCATATTGGACATTTAAGAAATGTATTTATTGGTAATACCTTAGTAAATATTTTAGTAAAAATGCATAATCAAGTTATTTCAGCTAATTACATCGGAGATACTGGTACGCATATTGCTAAATGTCTTTGGGGTATAGATAAGTTTTATAAAGATATAAATTTAGATACTATTAAAAACATAGAAGAATTTTTTGGAAAAGTTTATTCTCAGGTAACCAGAGA
>CAZWWQ010000027.1:0-7115 GCA_964637685.1 uncultured Bdellovibrionales bacterium
AATACGAAGAAGGTGGCAGTAAACACGTTTGTCCGGCTGAAATTTCTTCGGAGTTAGAGAATAAATTGAAGCAGGAAGCTTTAAAAACTTACAAAGCTATTGGCTGTCGAGATTTAGCACGGGCTGATTTTATGTATGACGAAAAAAAGAAAACTACTTATTTTATAGACATCAATACTGTCCCTGGTATGACGAGTACTAGTTTGGCTCCGGAGGCGGCTAAAGAAGCCGGAATGCCCTTTGGAGATTTTCTGGACCGTTTAATTATAGATGCTTTGAAGCGGGAATAATTTAGATTAAAAGGTAATTATTTTTCGTATTTTTTTATTTCTATGGTAAACTATTTTTATGGGACGAAAAAAAAGGATAAAAAAAAGAAAAGAAGAAGATTTTGATTTAGAGGAAGAGGATATGGAAATAGATTTAGCTAGTGACGTGAAACGTAGTGCTGTAGCTGTTGTTTTATTTGCACTGGCTGTTTTAATGATTCTTGGTTTTTTTGGTTGGGCAGGTGTAGTGGGACGTTTTTTAGATAAGGCTAGTTCTTTGACAGTGGGTTGGATGAAATTAATTTTCCCTCTATTCTTAATTATAGCAGGAATAATTTTATTATTTCGTAAACAAGTTTCTTTTTATGTAACTAAATTGATTGGTTTATTGGCAGTATTCTTGAGTTTTACAGGAATTTTTCATTGGTTTTTTAGTTATGATAAGATGTTAGCTATGGCAAAAGCCGGAAAAGGTGGGGGTTATATTGGTTTTGCGTTAGGCTATGTTTTGAAAAAATATTTAGGGAGTGCTGGGAGTCTAGTGGTTTTATTGGCCATCTTTTTTATTGGTTTTATTGTGGCTTTTGAGGCACCTATTTTTAAATTACTGACTCCTTTTAAAAAGAAAGCGTTGAAGAAAATGGCATCCAAAACAAAAGCTGATGAGGAAGATGATGACGATGATGATGAAAAAGAAAATGATGATAAGAAAGATGACGATAGAAAGGATGAGATAAGTCAAAAAGCGGAAACAGAAAAGGAGAATAAAATTAAAAAAGAAGAAATGGATCAACAAAAAGAGAAAGAAAAAGATAACATTGGTCAAATTGAATTTGTGGAAGGAAGGGATCAATATGTTTCTCCAGAGCTAGAAAAGAAAATTTTTTCTCAAGATGAATCGGTAGAGAGAAAATCTATAGATTTGAAATATTCTCATCAAAAACAGAATAAAGGTAAAAATAATAAAAACAAAAAGTGGGTGTTTCCTCCTTTAAATCTTTTGGAAAAAAGTTTTGGTGATGCTGAGGCAGGAGACATTGAAAATAATTTTGCGATTATTGAAAAAACTTTAAATGATTTTGGAATTAAGGTAACTCGGGGAGGAACGCGGACTGGTCCCACAGTAACGCAGTATAGAATTCGTCCAGCTGATGGAATTAAAATTGCTAAAATTTTGGCTTTACAAAATGATCTAGCTTTAGCCTTAGCTAAAACAATTAGGATTGAGGCTCCTATTCCAGGAGAGTCTTTAGTAGGTATTGAAGTTCCCAATGAAGTTCCTTTGGATGTAAGATTGAGGGATTTATTAGAAGATACAGACTTTAAAAAAGGAAGAAAATCGGACTTGACGTTAGCTTTAGGGGAGGATGTGGGAGGAAAAAGCACTTATGGTGATTTGCTAAAAATGCCTCACTTAATGATTGCTGGTTCTACAGGAAAGGGAAAATCAGTTTGTATCAATTCTATTATCACTACTTTATTGTATCAAAATTCACCTAAAAATTTAAAGTTTATTATGGTGGATCCAAAACGAGTAGAACTATCTGTATATAATGGTATCCCTCATTTATTAGCTGATGTAGTGGTAGAAAATAAGCAAGTGATTAAAGTTCTTAATTGGACGGTGGGAGAAATGGAACGACGTTATCGGATACTTCAAGAAGTTGGATCAAAAGATATTCTTTCTTATCGAAGAAAAAAGAAAGAAGGAAAAACTATAAAACGGACAGATCCAGAAACGGGGGAAACTGAAAAGGAAGAATTAAAAGACATGCCTTATATTGTTATTATTATTGATGAGTTAGCTGACTTAATGAGTAGTCACGGTAAAGAAGTGGAAGGATCTATTGTTAGAATTGCGCAAATGGCACGAGCGGTAGGAATGCATTTAATTGTTTCTACTCAACGACCTTCTGTAGAGGTTATTACTGGTTTAATTAAGGCAAATATTACTACGCGTATTGCTTTTCAAGTAGCTACCCAAATAGATTCACGAACGATTCTTGATATGGGTGGAGCGGATAAATTAATCGGTAGGGGTGATATGTTATATCTTTCTACTGATTCACAAAAACCAAGAAGAATTCAGAGTGCTTTAATCAGTGAATCGGAGGTAAAGAGGGTGGTGGAGTTTATTAAGGAAAAAAATAAACAGGAAGAGGATGAAGGGGATAATATTGTGGAAGACATGCAACAGCAGGTTTTTAATGCTCAAGAAACAGATATTGATGAAGATGAAGATGATGAACTGTTGGAAGCGGCGCAGGAAGAAATTAGACGAGCTAATAAAGCTTCAGCGTCATTTTTACAAAGAAGATTACGAGTGGGTTATTCTCGAGCGGCTAGAATTCTAGATACTTTAGAAGAAAGAAAAATCATTGGACCAGCTAATGGAAATAAACCACGAGAAGTTTATTTAAGTAATAAAAAAGAAGATATCCAATATGACGATTCTTTAGTAGATCAAGCTAAAAGAGATAAATGGCAAATGTAGTGAAGAAATAAAAATCAAAAATCAAAAATCAAAATTCTAATTAATTGATAATACGATTAAATATTTCAAACTATAAACTATGCAAACTATAAACGGTTTTACCAAAAAAAAAGTTAAAACCTTGACCCTAGGAGAGAAATTAAAAAAATTAAGAAGTGCTAGAAGAATTTCTTTAAACGAAGTTTTTAGGGCTACTGGAATTCAAATAAAATATTTAGAATATTTGGAAAACGGAGCTTACGATAAGTTACCTGCCGATGTTTATACTAAGGGTTTTCTACGTAATTATGCTGATTTTTTAGGAATAGAAAGAGAAATTTTATTAAAAACTTATCATAAAGAAAAAGGAATCAAAAAAAATTTAGAAAAAAATAAAGGAGAATCTTTTAAAAAAATAAAACCAATTAATATCTCTGCTTTTATTGTTACACCCAAAAAAATTTTAATTTTTTTGGTAGTAGTTTTAATTTTGGTAGGATTATCTTTTTTGTATAAAGAGGTGAACTCTTTTATAAGTACTCCGCGCTTAGTTATACTCAATCCAAAAAATAATAGTCAAACTAAAAATAATTTTATTAATGTTATGGGGATAACTGATAAGGATATCCTAATTTTTATTAATGGACAACCAGTTTTGGTGGGTGACGATGGAAAATTTAAGGAAAATATTATTCTCCAACCAGGAATAAATATTATTAATGTGCGAGCTATTAATAAATTCAAAAAAGAAATAGTACAGACTATCAAAGTGCGTTGTCAGCAGTTAGAAAAAAAGCTAACAGAAAATGCTTTACCAGTGAGTGATGAAAAAGATATGAAACAAGAAATTGCAAGAGGAGTAAAGATAATAGTAAAAATTAATCATGGACCAGTAAAAATTAATGTAAAGGTAGATGATGAAACTGTTTTTGATGGCGTAATGTTAACGGGAGCCGTTCAAACTTTTCAAGGAGTTAAAAAAATAGTTATTAGTTCTGATAAAGGTGATGTTACGCACATTAATTTTAATGGAAAAGATATAGGTGTTCTAAGTAAAAAAGCTGGAGCTGTGCAAGGAGTAATCTTTACATCAAATAGTCAATATAATCTAAATAAATAACTGTATTGGCAGGTGCTTAGTATTGTGCTAAACTTGGCTAAGTGGAAAATTAAAAATATTTAGGTAAAAAATAAAAAAGGCAAAATTATTAACTTTTTAAAAAAAGCTATGCATAAGAAAAAAGAAATCAGTAAGAAGGGGAAGGGCAAAGAAAATGAAAAATTAGGGATAATAGTTGACGAGATCAAAGAACGTTTTGGTGAAGGAGTTATTATGAAGTTAGGAGATATTCGAAAGGTGGATGTGGAATCAATTTCAACAGGTTCTATTTCTATTGATTTAGCTTTAGGTATCGGAGGTATTCCTAGGGGAAGAGTAGTAGAAATTTATGGACCAGAATCATCAGGAAAAACTACTCTAACCTTACATATTATTGCTAATGCCCAACGAGCTGGAGGTGTAGCAGCTTTTATTGATGCGGAACACGCCTTGGATCCAGAATATGCCAAAAAAATTGGAGTAAACATCAATGATTTGCTTATTTCACAACCAGATAACGGAGAACAAGCTTTAGATATTGTAGAAACTTTAGTTAGCTCTGGTCAAGTAAGTATTATTGTTGTAGATAGTGTAGCAGCCTTAGTTCCAAAAGCTGAAATTGAAGGAGATATGGGAGCTTCTCATATGGGATTACAAGCTAGATTAATGTCACAAGCCTTGAGAAAACTAACTTCTATTATCGCTAAGTCTAATTGTACAGTTATTTTTATTAATCAAATAAGAATGAAAATTGGAGTTGTTTTTGGTAATCCAGAAACAACAACTGGGGGAAATGCTCTAAAATTTTATTCTTCAGTACGAGTTGAAGTACGAAGAAGTGCTCAAATTAAAAAAGGAGATGAAATTGTGGGTAACCGAACTAAGGTTAAAATAGTTAAAAATAAAGTAGCACCTCCCTTTAAAACAACAGAGGTAGATATTATGTATAATGAAGGGATATCTTTAGCCGGAGATATTTTAGATACAGGAGTAAAATATGAGGTAATTAACAAAAAGGGTAACTCTTATTCTTTTGGTGAAATAAAATTAGGTGTGGGGAGAGAAAAAGCTAAAACTACGCTTAAAGCTGATCAAAAATTAGAGCAAGTAATCAGAAAAAAAGTTTACCAAAAATTAGAGGAAAAAGAGAAAGAAGAAGAGTAAAGTACAGAGTTAAATACAGAGTTAAATCAGTATTATAATCAATAAATTTTATAAAAAAATGAAAGAACAACATTCATCTAAGGAAAAAACGTTGGTAATTATCAAACCAGACGGTGTGCAAAGAAGTCTTATCGGAGAAATTATTAAAAGATATGAGCAAGTTGGTTTGAAAATGATAGCTTTAAAAATGTTAATTCCTACCGAAGAAATGGCGATAAGACATTATTATGAAGTTGGTGGAGATGCTTGGTTAGAAGAAGTGGGAAGGAAAGCAGCAGCTTCTTATGAAAAAAAAGGGCTAAAGTCACCCTTTGCTACATTTAAAGAAAATGGAACGGCTATTATGAAAGCTAATGCTAAATATATGAGTGCTGGTCCTGTCATTGCAATAATTTGGCAGGGAAATCAGGCGGTAGCTTTAGCACGGAAAATTACTGGAGGAACGGAACCATTATCTTCTGATATGGGAACTATACGAGGTGATTATACATTAGACACTTATCAAATGGCAGATACTGGTCAACGCAGTATTAGAAATTTAATTCATGCATCGGGAACACCAGAAGAAGCAGAGAAAGAAATTCCTATTTGGTTTAATGAAAAAGAAGTTCTTAACTATACTCATATTGCGGAAAAAATACTTTATGATGTTAATTTAGATGGTATTTTGGAATAGTATAAAATAAGTTATTTAAAAAATCCCCTACGGGGGATTTTTTTTATTGGGCTTTAGATAAAGTTTTGATACAGCGAGTGCAAACTTTTTTTGTTTGACCCTCAATTTTTTTAGGTTGTAAATTGATGCTAAACTTTCTCCGAGATTTATTTTGAGCGTGGCTAACCTTATTTCCAGTTCGCGATCCACGACCACAAATAGCACATACTTTAGACATAAAAATTTTAATTAAGTGGAAAGGTAAAAACCTTCACTAACTTGCTTGATTTATTACAAGACATAAGGTAACATAGAACGGTAATAATAGCAAATGCTTTTTCGTTAATAGTTGGGAGAATAAAAAACTAAAGGAGGGGTGAATTTTTAAAAGATTTTTTTTATGATCATGTTAAATGAAATAATTTTAGTTATTTTTTATGTAGTAATTTTACTTTATTCGGTAATTTTGCATGAGGTAGCTCATGGAGTAATGGCGTTATGGCTGGGGGATAGAACGGCTAAATATGCAGGACGATTGACAGCTAATCCTTTAAAGCATATTGATCCTTGGATGACTATTGGTATGCCTATAATGTTGCTTTTAATAACTAATTTTCAATTTGCTTTTGGTGGAGCTAAGCCAGTACCCTATAATCCCTATAATCTTAAGAATCAGAAATGGGGTCCAGCTTTAGTAGGTTTGGCTGGTCCAGCTTCTAATATCTTAATGGCTATACTAGCGGCTATTTTAGCTAAATTTATTGCTATTCCCTTAACAATAAAGATGGGAATTATTTATAATTTTAGTGATTGGGGTAAGATATCACAAATTATTGCTGGTTCTTTGGGAGCTATTTTTTTTGAATTGATGATAGTGATAATTTTTTGGAATGTTATCTTAGCTTTTTTTAATCTTATTCCTATTCCACCGCTAGATGGTTCTAAGCTGCTTTTCTCGCTTTTTCCTCTAAAGATGGAGACTATGGTTATGCTGGAGCGTTATGGTTTGGCTTTTCTTCTATTGATAGTTATTTTCTTTTCTGGCCCCATTGGTCTTTTTCTAAACTTTATGTTGAATTTATTTTTTAGGATAGCACTTTAAAATAGTACTTATTAAAATGAATTCTAATTGGAAATAAATTTAATTTGACAAAAATAAGTAGTTTATTTATAATACCCCCATAGGGTATATAAGAATTAAAGTATGCAAAAGAATAACTCATCTTCAGGAGAAGTGTCTTCTAAAATTATACATAGGATTGCACGGATTGAAGGACAGTTTCAAGGAGTGCGAAAAATGATAGAAGAAAAGAAAGCTTGTGTAAATATTTTAAGACAGTTGATGGCAGTACGAGAAGCAGTGTCTATGTTGGGAGTAAAATTACTAAAAGATGATTTAAATTGTATGAATAATTAGGGATAAGGTTTGGATGAGGCTTATTTAAAAACCTTTTT
>CAZWWQ010000028.1:0-6461 GCA_964637685.1 uncultured Bdellovibrionales bacterium
AATTTTCTTTTCATCAACCTCTTGAACAACTCTTTGTATTTCTACTTTAAAGTTGCGTTACTATTATTATTAATACAGTTAAATTAATTAATTTTTTTACATATTTCAATAATGATTTATTTTTAGCATATTTCATCCTTTTAGGACCAATAATAGCCAGCTATCCTCTTTCTCCTGATTTAGTTTTATATGGACTTACTACCATAGAACAATCAGAAATTTCTTGAATAGGATTTTCCTTGCCAATAAAAATTTTCGTTTCTCCATCTTTTACTTTATCTAAAATGGTCTCTATACTTTCATCGATATAATCTAAGGCTTCAGCCATACGACAAAATTCATCAGCTTTTTGAAATTCTGGCTTAGATAAAAGTTCACCGATGCCAAAATCATAAAATTCTTCTTCTAATGAATTAATTGCTAGATTTCCACTAAGAGAAGAAAGTAGCTTAGCTGTCGTCCGAGAAAGTCTCTGATTTTGAGCCTTTAATTTTAAAATTTCTGTTTGTAACGTTTTCTGTTCTACTCGACTCAATTTCTGTTCTCCCATTATTTCCTCTACAAAAAAACGATAACCTTTATCTGTTGGGATACGACCAGCACTAATGTGTGGTTGATATAGATAGCCCTCTTTTTCCAATTCTACCATAGCGTTTCTAATTGTAGCTGCGCTAACATCTATTTTGTATTTTTCCGCCAAAATTTTAGAACCTACTGGCAAAGCCGAATCCGTATATTCTTTTATTATTGAGGCTAAGATTTTTTTAAATCTATCATTCATATAATAATTATAATCTTCTTTTTAGCACTCGTCAATAGAGAGTGCTAATTAAATTCTAACACGTCTTTTATACTTGTCAAGAGGTCATATAATTCCCTCTACTAAAAGCTTTTTTACATAAAACAAAAAGATGCAACAACCAATACACAATAAATAAATCATCAACAATTACGGAAAAGATAAAAAAATTTAAAAAGTTTAATGAATATTATTTAAATAAATATCCATTTTTATAATTTAGTTCCGAGACTAGGAATCGAACCTAGATTAACAGATCCAGAATCTGCTGTCCTACCGTTAGACGATCTCGGAAAAACTCTCAAAAAACTATTTCCCATTATACAGAAAATAGTTAACCCTATCAAGCCAATAAACTTTTTTAAAATAATTTACCTAAATTTTAAATTTTCAAATATTTCCGCATAGCAATCCAACTACTGATTATTCCTAACGATACTCCAGCAATTATTTGCACTCCAAATAATAAACCTGCATTTCCCCAAAAAATAGTTAATAACTTTTGAGAAACAATATTAAGATTATTTATAAAAGAAATTGATTTAATAGAAATAAACAATAATCCTGTAGCAATTAAAGAAGCTAAAATACCATAGAAAATACCTTCAAAAATAAACGGCAATCTTATAAACATATTAGACGCCCCCACCAAACGCATCACTTCAATTTCTTGACGATGACTATAAATATCAATTCTGACAGTATTATAAATAATCAGAATAGTAATCAAACCAAAGATTAGTACTTCTAATAAACCAATTTTTTTTACTTGATTAATAATTTTACTTAAATTATCAATAATATCTTTATTTTTCTCGTAATTAATTCTACTAATATCATCTTTAAACGATGATCTGTTAATATAATCAACAATGGATTGATACTGATTGGGATTATTAGCTTTTATTATTAAAGAAGCTAATAAAGGATTATCACCAATTTCTTTTAAAGATTGTAAAATAACTGGTTCGTTAGCATTATTTTTTTTAAAGTCTGATAATGCTTGATTCTTAGAAATATACTCTACTGATTTTATTTCTTGATAATTTTCTAAATCTTTTTGATCTTGCAATATTTTTTCTTCTGCCGTATCTGATTTAAAATAAACACTCACATCTATTTTATTTTCTACTTGTTTTATTATTTGATCAGCAGAAATAGTAATCACAGAAAAAACTCCTATTGTATATAAAGAAAGCATTAAAACACTGGTAGCCGCTAATGATAACCAACCATTACGCCAAAAATTAATTAAACCTTGTTTTAGAGTCCTCCAAATTACTAACCACATATTCCTTTAAAATTATTAATTTAATTTGTTTCGTATTTACTTTGAGCTGTATCCTGAACTATTTTTCCTTCTTCTATTACTATCACTCTTCTGTTAGCTTTATCCACAATTGCTTGATCGTGAGTAGCTAAAACAACTGTTGTTCCTAATTTATTTATCATTAATAACAATTCTACTAATTCCATAGAACTTTCTGGATCTAAATTCCCTGTTGGTTCATCAGCTAAAATTATTGACGGCTTATGAATTAAAGCTCTTGCTAAAACTACTTTTTGTTGCTCTCCTCCTGATAACTGATGAGGAAATTTCTCCATTTTATCTCCTAAACCGACAATATCTAAAATTTGAGGAACATCTTCCATTATTTCTACTGAAGGCGCTCCACAAACTTCTAAAGCATAAGCTACATTTTCAAAAATAGTCTTTTGTGGTAATAATTTAAAATCTTGAAAAATTGTTCCAATTTTTCGACGATGTTGAGATAATTTACGTCGACTAATTTCATTTAAAGGATTACTTTCAAAATAAACAATCCCTTCTGTAGGAGCTTCTTCCGCATAAATCAGTTTTAATAAAGTAGACTTACCCGCCCCGCTATGACCAACAAGAGAAACAAACTCTTTCTGAAAAATTTCTAAATTAATATTTTCTAAAGCCACAAAATCACCTTTATAAATATTACTTACATCTTCAAATTTAATTATAGTTTTTTCTAGTGACGCTATTTCATTTTCTTTTCTCTGATTATTTTCCTTTTCTTCTTCCAACTCTGCATCAATTGTATCTAAATTTTTATTTATTTTTTTCTCTTGCATAATTAAATTTTTTATTTATGACTTTCCTTTTTAGTATAAACTATTTTTGAGCATACTTCAAATAACTCTCTATAAATTCATTTAATTCTCCATCCAAAACTTTTTCTACTTGGGTTGTTTCATATTGAGTACGATGATCCTTAACCATCTTATAGGGATGCACTACATAAGAACGAATTTGACTTCCCCATTCAGCACTCAATGTTTCTCCTCTAATTTCTTTTTCTTCTTTTTTTCGATCAGCTAAATATTTCTGATGTATTTTAGCTGTTAATATTTTTAAAGCTTGCTCTTTATTACGCAATTGACTTCTTTCGTTTTGACAAGTAGCTTGAATTCCAGTTGGTAAGTGTATCATTCTTACAGCACTATCAGTAGTATTGACACTTTGCCCTCCAGCACCAGAGGAATGGAAAACATCTACTCGGATATCTGACATATCAATAGTTACCTCTTTCAATTCTTTAATAATAGGCATTACATCAACTAAAGCAAAAGAGGTTTGCCTAAGATTATCCGCATTAAAAGGCGATAATCTAACTAAGCGATGAACTCCCGCTTCGCTTCTTAAATGACCATAAGCATACGACCCCACTATTTCCAACGTAACATTTTTTATTCCCGCTTCTTGCCCTTTTGTTTTATTTAAAACTTTACCTACAAAATTATTTTTTTCTGCCCAACGAAGATACATTTTTAATATCATAGCTGACCAATCCTGTGCATCTATTCCACCTGCTCCAGAATAGATAGAAATTATAGCATTATTTTTGTCATATGGGCTATTTAATAATATTTTAAATTCTAATTTATCAACTATTGCTACTAATTTATTAACCTCATCTGTTACTTCTTGCCAATCCTTTTTATTTTCTGCTATTTCAACTAATTCTGTTACACTAGTTAGGCTTTTTTCTATTTTTTTTACTTCATCAATTTCTTTTTTTAAATCTTCTTTTTCTTGCATTATCTTTCCCGCTTTTTGAGGATTATCCCAAAAATTTTCTTGTTGAGATTTTTTTTCCAATTCAGCTATTATTTTTTTCTTTTCCCTTAAATCAAAGACAGTCCTGGATACCCAGGAATTTAGTTTTTAGCTCTTTAATTTTATCTCTAGTTTCTTTCATAGCAACACAACAAATTATCTAATTAATTTACTCCTATTATTCTACGTAGTTATTAACTAACTCTATATGTCCTGCTTCTACTTGAGCTAAAGCCGTAAAAAATATTTTTATTTTTTCCTCTTTCACTTTTTGAGCAAAACCACGATAAAGTTTAGTGGCGTGATCTTCCAATATAATTGTCTTCTGAAAATTATCTTTTTCGCTTTGAAAACATTCTCCTTCTTCAATTTGCGGTCGCTCTCTTTCCAAGAATTTACTCACTATCATAGCGTGTTCTAATTCCACCTTAGCTAATCTTTTATACATAGCTTGTACTTCATAATTTTTCGTTTTTTGAGCAATGCAATTATATAATTTAGTAGCATTCACTTCTAATTCATAAGTTTCTACTAAATATTTTTTTGTTTCTTCAGAAAGCTCTCCCTCTCTTCTAAAAACTGGACGAGCATCTGATCCCTTTTTAATATAACTAGCCTCCGCTCCACAAAAAGGACATTCTGTTGGTTTTTCTTTTCCGATATAGGCATCCACACAAATTTCACAAATGTATGTTTTCATATAATTTGAAAATTTTTTAATTTAATTATACAAAATATCTATTTCAATCTAAGCATCAACTCTCTCCGCATTATACAACTTATTAATTATTTTATCCCGTTCATTTTCTGACCTGGAAAAAAAATCAGGATCATATGCACTTAATAATTGATCTAGCGGGTATTCATTTCTTATTGCTTCTAACGCAAGCCTGTGGAAATGCATCGCCTCTTCATCTCTATTTAAACGTTTAAAATTAGAACGCTCTACTTTATTTTCACCAAATCCAACTTCATCTGTCCTAGTTCCGATAGTATTTAACCTGGCCTTGGTATTGTCTATAACTCCAATTCCAGGTATGTCTCTAGCTCCAATATTATCCCCATTGATATCATTTTTTAACTTCCAATCATTAAGAGCCTCCGTTGGTGTCATATTCGCATCATAATACACAATTTTCGATGGCTTCCTTTCTGGATTCTCAGAAAAATATTTATTCCAATATTCACGAGATTCTATAGTATTTTCTGATTTTTTAAATTTAATACTGCCATCAACATTTTTTTCTTCTTCCATTGAATCATTCAAACGATCAGGCTCATATTGAGAACCAGAATTTTTATCAACTTTGACATTTTCCGGAATAAAAACAATTCCCGCATCAATGCTCATACCTTTTGATTCATTTTTATTCCAAACATATAAATCATTATTAAAATCTTCCTGAGAAGAAACTAAATTTTTTTCTCCACTACTATCCACATACTTATTTAAAAAATTGTATTGAGAAACAATATGTGCAGCCGGATAAACAATAAAAATATCATTGCCTTTTTCTCCTCCATACATAGCGTTTAAAACTTTTTCAATACCAAAATGAACTGCAGATTTATCATAATATCCTTCCTTGTCATCAAAAGTTAATTCTTTTAAAGAATTCATTAATTTTCCAACATTAACCACATCCGCATCCAAATCACCTATGGAATCACGAGCGGTAACAACGTCTTCATTATTATTAAGAAACCGGCATATATCGTGGAATGAACTAGACTCTGAAATAGCAACAGCCAAGGGTGAAATCAGCCTCTTGGATTTAAGCATATTCTTAAAGCTATTTTTAAATTGACCGACTCCTCCACGGTGATAGATGAATGATTGCTCTTGACTTCTCACTCCTTGTCGTGTTACATGAGTAACTATATGACCAGGAAATTTCTGAAGGAGATCTATATAATCTTCTATGGAAAGTGAAACTAAATTTTCTTCTGAAAAATTTTCAGCAATTTCCTCTTTGCTTTTCAGCCATTTTTTATTTTCATTGGAATAAAAATTATCAATTATTTTTTTTGTTTCTTTTAGATATTGCTCTTTCGACAATGGTATACTTCTATGAGCTTCTATATTATTGCCAAGTTCTTCTAATTGTCCTACTAGCTTTTTATTCTCTTGTCCATTCACTTCAATATTTTTTTTATTTTCAAAATATTCTTTTCTTTTTTTTAAAAGCTCTTTTGCAACAAGATTTCTATCTTCTTGAGAATATTCCCTTGAAAATTTTCTAGTTTTTCTTAGTTGTTCCTCTTTAAAATTTTTCTCTTTTTGTATCAAAATATTTTCATATTCATCAAGCACGCCGTTTTGCTTAAGTTCGGAAAAATTTGATTCGTGAAGTTGATATACAGCACCCACTGATCCATCTTTCATATATCCAATTTTATTTCCTTCCAAATCTCCATTACTATTTTTTCTAATAGCATACCCTATTATTCTACCTTCAGCGTTTTTAGTCTTAACAATTATTGAATCCTTAAAATTATCATCTTTTGTATCTCCTAATATAGTGACTTTTTCAATATAGAGTTGCCATATGTCCTCAGTAGAGTAGATAC
>CAZWWQ010000029.1:0-6315 GCA_964637685.1 uncultured Bdellovibrionales bacterium
TACTACTAGCCAAGAAACAGAAAAGTCATTTGTAGAAACAGCCGCCAAAGGAGATAGCCAAACTACTTTAGCTCGTGAAGCTTTAGCTAATTTTTTAGCTAAAAATGCCGACTCTTCTTTAACTGCTGAACACAAGATTTATATTGAGGATTATCTAAGAAAAAATGTAGCTACTAATAAACATATTCTTATTGGAACATCAGTAGAATTTTCTAAATCACTAATTCAAAAAGCCATTACTCAATCAAAAACCCTAAGTGATAGTCAATTGAAAAATCTGCATAAATATACTCTACGAGTAACATCCTTATCCTAATCTGTTTACTTTTAATCTAATTTTCAGTCATTAAGAAAAAAATCAGCTCTTTTTGAAGTCAAGTATAATATTACTTTTCTCATAGCAAAACCCCCTATTTTAAAAATAGGGGGTTTTGTGTTAAAAAAAGTTACTAACTATACTAGTTAATTTTATTTTTTATCCAGTTGTTTTATTTTCTTATTAATTACTATCAAAGCACTCACCATAACTATAATAGCAATCAATAAAGTAACGCTTTTACCGATAGCCCTTGTATTTAGGGCTACTACGGCTACTAAAAAAGTTATGGTCCAATAAACTAAAGCTATCTTTTTTTGCGACCAACCCAATTCCATTAATTTATAATGTAGATGACTTCTATCTGGTTGAAAAATAGACTTATGATTTTTTATTCTTTCTCCAATTACCCATAAAAAATCAATTATTGGCATGGATAAAACTAACAAAGCAGTCGCTATCTTTGTTCCAGCAAAAATAGCTAGAACCGCCAAAGAAAAACCCATAAAAATAGCTCCTGAGGTTCCAGCTAAAACTCTAGCTGGATAAAAATTAAAGATTAAAAAAGCTAAAATTGTTCCCGCTAAAACTATAGATACTATAGCCATCGGTGGTTGATTTACCTCTGGATGTAAACTTAAAAAAAATATTGTCATAACACTAATAAAAGAAATTCCTCCAGCTACTCCATCAATTCCATCAGACCAATTGATAGCATTCATGACAGCAAGAATCCAAAAAATTACTAACGTTATGGAAATAAGAACTCCTAAACCACTATCTAAATGAAGTATTCCACCTGTTAAAGGATTAGTTACATAATAAATTCTTATTCCTAAAATAAAAACTAAAACCGCTAAAGCTACTTGAATAAATAGTTGTATTTTCCAGTATATTTCTTTAACATCATCCCAAAAACCTACAGCTAAAAGAATAATGGTTCCTAAAATAAAACCATACAATTCTGATGAAATAAATAAATCTCTGTTTAAAAAAATAGCTCCGTTAAAAGCTAGAATCATCGCTACTCCTCCGATTCTTGGCACACCCGAAGCATGAATATGTCTTAGCGATTTTCTTCCTTGCCACTTAATTTTCTTAGCTAACCAAATTAAACCTACAGTAAAAAAAACTGTTAATAAAAAAGCCACTAAAAATGGGATGAGATATTTTAAAATCATTTATTTTCTCATTTTTTCTGTTACCCAAAATTCACCAAAATATTTACCTAACATAATTCTTGTTTGTGAATCAATAGAAGGAAGCGAACCTAAAAATGGAGCAATGATAGGAACTAATACCCACTGAATAACCATATAAATGTTTCTCCAACGAGAATATTTTTTAGGACGTGGAGGTAGAAGTAAAAAATTAAGCGACATAGAAACCAATAATCCAGCCATAGCCAAAGTCATTAAATAACGGGTAATAAATGGAAGGTTGTGAGCTAAAACACTTTGATTAAATTGATCTCCACCAAATATTAAGGGCAACCAACCAAGAATAGCTAAAATGATGGAAGCTGTAGCCCAACTATGATGCCCTTCTAACATTTCTGTTGCTACTTTTACTTTTTTCCAAAAATTAATCTTTTTATTTGGTACAATGGCTCGCATAATAACTGGAAAATTTTCAATTCCATAAGCCCAACGTCTTTTCTGCTTGTATTGATTTTTAATTGTTTTCCAATAAGTTTCCGCTAAAACAGCATCTAAAGAAATCGGCAAATAAATCGGCTTGACTTTATAATCTCCATTATAATAAGTAAAACATTTCCAATAAATTATAGAGTCTTCACTAATCATATTGACAGGCCAAAAATTCACCTTATATAAAGTATCAAATGGTTCTGAATGAGAAGAAAAGGTTACCATACCATCCATACGAGTGCTTTGAAAAATATGCCAAAAACTAGAACCAGTAACAATTACTCGCACAAAAGCATTTGTATCCCATAAATTATTATGGTACATCGGTAGTGGTTGATAACTACGTTGTAATCTTTTAGGATCAGTAATGTATTCATAAGTTAGAGCTGCAAAATATTGAGGATGAGCTACACTATCACAATCAAAATTAGAAAAAATGACTTTTTGAAAATCAATTTTTCTTTCTTGCAAATAACTTACTAATTTCTTAGCCGCAAAAGTAGCATTAGAACCCTTAGCTTTCATTTCATCATTTTTAACAATATGAGTAGTTACTATAAAATCACGAAATACACCCTTAAATTTATTTTTCAAATAGCTAACTTTTTTTAATCTCTGCTCTTCTGGCTCTCTTTCTTCCGTAGCTAAAAGAATTATAAGTTGTTGGTTAGGAAAATTAGAATCAGCGATAGCTTGAATAGAAGGCTCAATTATATCAGCTCCTTCTCCAGCCGTAGGAAGCATTATCACATGGATAATTTCTCTCCAATCCCAAATTTGATTTTTTATTTTTTCTAACGCTTGTACTTCCTTCAAATAAGTCTCTAGCATTTCTTTTTCTTTTACTAAAATTTTCTTATCTCGATGTAAAATTTTCTTATCTTCTTTCAGACTTTTTTTCATTTTGTTTAATCTCTGTTCTATAGTTAATGCATATCGAACAGGATCCATAATATTTTGACATCGCTCCCACCAATCAATATTTTTTCCATCTCGTAATTTTCTATAACCAGCCACGGAATAATAGGAAATAAAAAAAGTTCTATAAATCCAATAAATATCAAAAACGATAATAAAAATAGCCACATAAACTGGTAAGAAAAAAGAAAATATAAACATCCCAATAAGAGTCAACCACGTCAAAAATCCTGGAATTATTTCCATAATTCTTTGCCACCTTTTTTGAACAGGATCTTTGGTTTTAGGATCGGGAAAGTTAAACATAAAAATAATTAATGATTTATTATAATAATACTTATAGAAGCTATGATCAGATTTATTTGAATCATTAAGGTAACTAATAACAAAATATAACTAGCTATCATTTTTTTTTGTTGATTAAAATAAAAAGCTAGTCCTATATTAATAAATAACAATATCAATCCTATAAAAGGTAATAAAAAAACTTCTTTCAATTTACCAATAACATCCACTCCGAAATAGACATTGTAATGCAAAATAATATCTACGTCAACAGGATGAATAAAAATAACTAGCAGTATCCAATTAAGAAAGTTAGCAAGAAAACCCATTAATAAAAGCCAATCAATAATTTCATTATGCAAAAATTTTTTTATCTGATCACTTTTAAAAAATTTTTCTTTCAACCACTCAAAAAAAAGCTTTGGTTTACCCAATAAGCTTTTTTGTTCTTCTTTTTTTTGTTGTTTTGTTTTCTTAATCAACATTTTATTTTTTCTTCTCTTAGTTATTTCGATAACTTCTTTTAAGAACATCTCTGCTTATACTTTATTTTTTATTCTACTTCTGGTTTATCTACTATTTCTGGTTTCACATTCCTTTTTCCTTCAGTAATTTTAGCTACATCTTTATCCACCTTGCCAAATTCTTTATAAGCAGCATTAAAATGATTGACAGTAGTACCTAAAGTATTAGCTACTTTTTTCATATAATTATCAAAAACTACTAAATGTTTACCTAATTTTTCAACATTAGTTCGAATTACTTTAGCGCTTTCTTCAATTTTTAAAGCCCTTAATCCTTGCAAAACTGTTTGTAGATAAGCTAAAAAAGAAGTCGGAGAAACAATAATTACTTTTTTATCTTGAAAAGCATACTCAATCAAATCTCGTGTACTAATCTGGATATTTCCCACTTTATTGATGAGTAAATCATAATAAATAGCTTCTGAGGGAATAAACATAAAAGCAAAATCCATAGTACCTTCAGATGGTTTAATATATTTAGCTGTTTCGTCAATCCTATTTTTTAAATCTTGCTTAAAAAGTTTTTCTAATCGTTCCCTCTCTTGAGTATTTTGTGCATTAAGTATTTTTTCATAATTTTCTAAAGAAAATTTTGAATCAATAGGAACAATTTTTTCCTTTACAAAAACCACTGCATCCACAATCAAATCCTTACCTTCTCGATTTTTTCCAATTTTATATTGCATCTGATAAGAATTGGGAGGTAAAACATTCTTTAAAGTTTCTTCTAAAAAATACTCACCTAATACACCTCTTTGTTTAGGATTTTTTAAAATATCTTGTAAATTTTTTAACTGAGCAGAAAAATTAACTATCTGTTTATTAGTTTCTTCAATTTTAACCAATTTTTCAGTTACCGCCGAAATTGATTTAATAGACTGACCAATTTGTTCTCGCGTAGCTTGATTAGTTTGTGTCAATTTATTGTCCATAGTTTGACGCAACTCTCTATTTTGCAAAGAAAGACTTTTATTTTGTTCTACTAAAACCGCTAATCTTTCTAAAATTGGAGCTGTTTCATTCTTTTTTTGGTTCACCTGCAACTCCTTTTTCATATCCAAAACCAACCAAATAAGTACCACACTAATCACCACTACTACCAAAATTAAGCTATTAAACATTATTTTTAATTTTTAATTTTTCTAATTATATTACAACTTTCTCTTGGCAATAAACCGTTTTAAGCCAGTAACTTTATTGATTATTTCTTCATGTGGTCCTTCTAAAAATCCTAGCACGAATTTATCTAACATATTCAAACGATATTTAAAATCTTCCATCGTCATTAGCATAAAAGTAACTTCTTTTCCTATCTCAGCTTCCAAACTAGCCATAACATTTCTTAATTTTGCCTTACTAATGGCATCCCCCACTAAAATTATATCTGCCTTACTTTTAGGATAATTGATAAATACTCCGCTGACAGCTACTAATTTCATATTACCAATTTTAGCAAACTTAGCTAAGCTCTGACATTGGGGATAAGCATTGGCTTTAATAATTAAATCTCTCAATTCAGGATAAAAATTAAATTTAGGGTTAAGTTGATAAAAATTATTTCTCTTTTTTTTCCTTTTAACTAAGCATTTTATTTTTACCAAGTTTATCAATTCACTACGAGTTTTATTGCTCCGCAACATATTTTTTTTTACAATTTCCGAGAAGCTAAAAACTTCTTGGGGATTTTGAATAAAAAAACGCAATAATCGGGCCCTTTCTTTAGAACCAAAAAGACTTTCTAAAACATCTACCATAATTTTGTATCAAAATTATTTTTTAACTATTTTTAGTATAATATTAGAACGTCAAAAAGTAAAGAAAACGCCTAGATTTACTTTTTTAATCAATATGAGTTTTGGTTTAATTTTATTAGGTGGGTATTTGGGTGGGTATCTAAATACCCACCTCCATTTTATACTTCTAAGCTACACTATATAAATTTATACCGCTAAAACAAGCCACCAGAGATTGCTCTGTTTTTTACTTAGATTTTTCTAAAAAGTATTTTTCCAATATTGTTCTTGCCGACAAAGTAACTTTGAAGCTTTTTGTGGATTGGCCATAATTTCCTCTACTACTTTTTCCATTCGCATACCTTGAGAACCCTTCACCAAAATTAAATCATTTTCTTCAATTATTGTTTTTAATCTTAAGCCAGCTTCTTGAAAGTTATCATAACTTTCTATATATTCCTCTGGAAAATTATGTTTTTGCAATTCATCTATCGCAAATTTCATTCTTTTTCCTACCGCTAAAAATACATCTCCTTTGATAGCTAAAAATTTTTTAGCCACTTCCTGATGACCTTTTTCTGTATTTACTCCCAACTCCAACATATCACCCAATACCACTATTTTACGCGAAGCTTTAATTTTTCCTAGTAATTCTAGAGCAGCTATCGTAGAAACCGGAGAAGCATTATAAGTATCATCTATAATAAATGTATTTTTTATACCCATTAAAGGACGCATACGACCAGGCGGTAAAGAAAAATCCTTTAAAGCTTCAGCAATTTCAACTAAATTTAAGCCCATTTCAACTCCAATCGCCACCCCAACTAAAGCAGCATAAATATTATGTTTAGCTAAAATTTTATTTAGCCTAATCGGAATACTAGTTCCTT
>CAZWWQ010000030.1:0-6297 GCA_964637685.1 uncultured Bdellovibrionales bacterium
ACATGTAACAACAATAAAATTAACCAGTAAAGTCAAGATTGCAATTTAGTGCTATACTAGAATAAAGCTTACTTTGCAATTAGCTTTATATATAAAAAATAATACTTTATTCAAAAACTATGCTCAAGACAAATATTCAAGGTCTTTCCCAATCGGAAGTTCAAACCTTACGAAAAAAATACGGCTACAATGAAATTCCAGAAAAAGATGAATCCCCTTGGTGGCGTCTTTTCAAAAAAATATGGAGTCCAATTCCTTGGATGATAGAAATTGCTGCTATTCTTTCCGCCATTATTCATCGCTGGGAAGACTTTATTATTATCCTTGTTTTGTTAATAGTAAATGTTTTTGTTGATTTTGCTCAAGAATCAAAAGCATTAAATGCTTTAAAAATACTTAAAGAAAAACTAGCTAAAAAAGCCTTGGTACTACGCGAGGGTAAGTTTCAAGAAATTGAAGCTCACCTTCTCGTTCCTGGTGATATTATTAAATTAAAAATTGGCGATATTGTCCCAGCTGACGCTCAATTAATTGATGGCAAGTATCTTGAAGTTGATCAATCATCTTTAACTGGAGAATCTATGCCTGTGGATAAAAAAATCGGCGATGACATTTATTCTAACTCCATTATAAAAATGGGAGAAATGTTAGCTCGAGTAACTCAAATTGGATTAAATACCTTTTTTGGCAAAAGTGCTACTTTAGTAGCACAAGCTACTAAAGAGAAAAAAAGTCATTTTCAAAAAGCCGTCATTCGTGTTGGTAATTTTTTAATTATATTTACTGCTGTTATGGCAGTGCTTATCCTTACCGTCGCTATCTTCCGTCAAGATAATTTCATAGAAGTCTTCCAATTTATTCTAGTTTTGGTGGTGGCTTCTATTCCAGTGGCTCTGCCGGCCGTTCTTTCTGTTACTATGGCCGTAGGAGCCGTTTCTATTGCTAAACACCAAGCTATTGTAAGTAATCTACCTGCTATTGAAGAACTAGCTGGAATTGATATTTTATGTAGCGACAAAACAGGAACCCTTACTCAAAATAAAATGAGCATCAGTCAGACTAAAACTTATTCTCATTTTTCTGAAAAAGATTTATTCACGTATGCTGTCCTAGCTAGCCAAAAAGAAAATAAAGATCCTATTGAAGAACCACTATTAGAATTCCTAAATAAACATTATCCTCAAAATGAATCTGCTAATTATCAACAACAGGACTTCACTCCTTTTGATCCAATAAGTAAAAAAACAGAAGCTACTCTTTTATACAAAGGGGAATCAATAGTCATTGCCAAGGGGGCTCCTCAAGTTATTGAACAAATGTGTATTGATAAAGAAATTAAAAAAGAAATTTTAGTTGATGTTAAAAAATTTGCTCAAGATGGCTATCGCACACTAGCAGTAGCCATTAAAAAAGATTCAACAAAATTTGAATGTGTAGGATTAATTCCTCTTTTTGATCCTCCTCGCCAAGATTCAGCCCAAGTCATCAAAAAAGTTAAAAAGATGGGCATTAGTATCAAAATGCTTACTGGTGATAATCATGCTATCGCTGAACAAATAGCTAAAATATTACATATTGGCAATAGAATCTTAAGCTCTTTTAAATTAAAAAAAAATCCTTCTTCTATAGAAAGAGCTGATGGATTTTCTCAAGTTTTACCAGAAGATAAATATTTTATTATTAATGAACTACAAAAAAATAATCATATTGTAGCTATGACGGGGGATGGAGTTAATGACGCTCCCGCTCTTAAAAAAGCTGATGTAGGTATGGCTGTTTCTGGGGCCACCGACGCCGCTCGTGCAGCGGCTGATTTAGTTCTCTTAGCTCCAGGACTTTCCGTTATTAATTATTCTATTCAAATCGCCAGAAAGACTTTTGAAAGAATGAAAAGTTATGCCATTTTTCGTATTGCAGAAACTATGCGTATTATTTTATTCATGACTTTTTCTATTATTATTTTTAATTTTTATCCCATTACAGCCGTAATGATTGTTGTTCTTGCTCTCTTGAATGATGTTCCAGTAATGATGATTGCTTATGATAATGCTCCCATTGATGATAAACCAGTACGTTGGAACATGAAAGAAGTCTTGATTGTTGCTACCTCTCTTGGAATTGCCGGCGTCATTTCTTCTTTTCTACTTTTTTACTGGCTTTATTCACATAATTATTCTCTCGCCCTCATTCAAAGCTTACTCTTTATTAAGCTAGATGTAGCTGGACATTCCACCCTCTATCTTACTCGTACTGGACGACACCATTTTTGGCACAAGCCTTTTCCTTCTTTGAAATTTTTTCTTCCCGCTTTTGGTTCTCGAGCTATCGGAACATTAGTCGCTGTTTACGGAGTTTTTATGCTTCCTATCGGTTGGAAATACGCCGCTTATATGTGGTTTTACGCACTCATTTGGTGGGTTTTTAATGATACAGTTAAAGTTTTAACTTATAAATTTTTAGACAGAGAAAAAAACCTTTCAACTAAATAACTTCTTTGTTGTTAATATTATCCTCTAACACTAATCCCCTACGATGAAGTATTCTTTTAATAAGTGATTTTTTAAAATTAATAAATTCTTCAATTTTAAAAATTTGTGCCATAATTATAAACACACTTGTTCCCACCAATGCAGATATAACCAGCTGAATAAATACACCTAAAAATGTATCTAAACTAACTAATCCTCCTAATAAATACTTTGAAAATTGAATACTGACTCCAGAAACAATAGTAGCTAAAGAAATTTTTACGGTAGAAGTAATAATTTTTTTATCATCTAATGAATCTAATTGGAAACGAAGAATAAATAAAAGTAAGAACATTTGAACTAAACTAGCTAAAGAAAAAGCAATAGCCAAACTTAAAATTTTATATTTTCCTATTAACAAAAGTACTGTTGTTATATTAACTGTTTCACTAGCTAAGGCGATATAAAATGGTGTTTTAGTATTATGCAAAGCATAAAAAGTACGTGCTAAAAGAGGGGTGACACTTTGAGCAAAAAGACTTAACGAAAAAATACCTAGACATTGAAAAGTAAAGATGGTATCTTCCCAATCGAATTTACCACTTCCTAAAACTACTCTCACAATTTGAGCTCTTAATAATAAAATAAAAACACTAACAGGAATAATAAAGAAAAGAATTTGTCTAAAAGTTTGCGAAAAAGTTTCAATAAATTTAGTCTTATTTTTATTGGATGATAAGACAGAAAGAGTAGGAAAAACAGCGATAGCAAAAGAAATACCAATAATACCCAAAGGAACACTTTGTAAATTTTGAGCAAAACTAAAAATAGCTAAACTTCCAGAAGTCAAAAGAGAAGCAAAAATAGTAATTACAAAAAGATTGACTTGATTAACCATAATACCCATCGTTCTTGGTATCATTAGTTTAAACACTTTACGGACATCTTTATTAGTAAAATATTTTAAAAAAGCTCTATTGTACCTAAATCCTAGTTGACGAACAGCCGGATATTGAACTGACATATGCAAAAAGGCTCCTAAAACTACCCCCCAAGCCAAACCAATAGGTCCCCAAATATTCACAAAAAATAAGATACCAATGATAATACCGACATTATAAAAAATAGGAGCTAAAGCATAAACTAAAAAACGCTTATAAGAAGTTAGGACACTACTAAAAATACCACTGATTCCCAACAATAATGGACTTAAAAACATAATCCGAGTGAATTTTATTACCAGATACATTTTATCAGGAGCAAATCCAGGAGTGATTAATTTCATTATCTGAGGAGTAAAAATACAAAATAATAGCGACAAAATTAAAATAAAAAAGATGGCTAAATTCATAATTCCATTCGCTAAATCCCAAGACTTATCTTTATTTTTATAGCTAATCAATCCAGTAAAAACAGGGATAAAAGCAGCACTCAAAGCACCCAGAATTAATAAATTATAAATTAAATCAGGAATTCGAAAAGCTGCATAATAGACATCTAAAACATCTCCTGCCCCAAAAGCAGAAGCTAAAAGTCTATCCCGCACCAAACCCAATAAGCGACTAAATAAACCGGCTGTTGTAATTAAAAAAGCGGCACTTGCTACCGAGTGGGAAACATGAGAATTAATAAAATTGGTTTTAAAAATACGTTTAAACATACAATAAATATTTTAACTGGATTATTTTCTACTAAAAGCCACCCCCATAAATTTATCCGTTCTCAAACCAGACTCCAACTTAAATCCCTTTTGATTGTTTACTAAATTATCTATTCTAGTAATTTTATCTTGGGGGTATTTCCAAAGAACTTTCAATGTTTTAGGATAATTAATTTCTGCCATTAAATGATTACTCACACTCCCTGACTGTTTTTGAACTAATAATGAATAAGTATCAGCTGGTTTTTTAAAATCAGTAGTGATTTTAAAAGGTAAAACATAAACATACTTAACAGTTGCTGTCTCTCCAGGACTAACATAAACCCAATTAGCAAAAACAGTTTTTCCTGCTTCATTATAAATTTTTGTCCCACTTTCTTCATCAACTTTAATTTTAGCGTTTTCTATTTGAACTTGAGGATCTCTTTTAAATTTTAAAGCATTGTAATCCAAAGGAGGAACATCAAATTCTCTTGTTTGTCCTTCAGCACTTATTAAACGTGATCCTTGTGGAACATAAACTCGCATATAATCTGCATTAACTTTATTCCACCAAGTAAAGGGCGTATTCCCTCCATTATGTTTTCGTTTAATAATAACTGTATCAATAATTAAACCATCTTCTTTAATTTGTGTTTGATGAAAAATTTTTTCATCTATAACTCCATCTGTCTTAAAACCATTAATATTAGTATTGATAACACTTAAATAATCTTTTGGCGTTGTTAATATTTCTCCTCCCCAATTATTTTGAGAAAATAATTTTTCAATATTCCAATTACGAGAATATACTAACAATTGTTTCTCATTAAGACTTTTTAGTATCACATCAGCTAACTGTGAAAGCTGATTAAAATCTTTTTTCTCCATTAGTTTGGTTAAAATTTTAGAAGCTAAATCACCTAAAATTCGTTTCGGATGGTTAAGGGTCTTATCGTAATTGACCTCTACTTGCTCCTGAATAACAGAAATAAAATTATCTTTATCAATTACTAAGCCATATTCTGGCATACTAACAGGACCAGTGATTTTTAAAAGATTTTGCAAAACAGTAGGCGTCATAGCAACTACTCCATCTACTGTAGGACCACCTTCTTTCTCATAAAACCAGATAGCTTTCTCAGCACTAGTGGGAAAATTAGGCCACCAATTACTATCATGTAAACTCCATGCGGCACTTATTTTTTGAATAGGCACAGGAGGAACTACTTTAATTTTTAATTGACCATCAGGATTATAAACCCCATCTACGAAAAACTGTCGTACTTTTCCATTAAAAATATCTAACAATCCATAACTACCAATAAAACCTCCCGTAGCTCTCATTTCTTGATTATTTTGAAATAAAAATAAATATTTACGAGGAGTATTACCCCCTAAAATATCGACAATAGCATCTTCTTCAGTTAAAAAAGTTTTTATTACTGCATTAATATGTGGAAGTTCTTGCTTAAGATTTATAAACTGAGAACGATTTTTTTCAGGAATATCGGAAAAATTAGTTTCCTCTAAATTACTTTGCGTATCTTGTAATAAAATAGCCACTTTTTGAAAATCACTTTTGCTTTCTTTAAACAATTTTAAGTAAGCTACTCCCTGTTCTAAATTATCCTGTTTTTTAATAGCTTCTATTTTCTGAAATATTCCTGAAATAAGAACACCTATTCGAGAAATATCTTTTCCGGCTTTTATTAAGTGCTGTCCCGAAGAAATTTTTGATAAATAAGGAATATATTTAGTAGCATCTACAACAATAGCACCTAAACCATTGATCTCTTCATCTACTTTACTTAAATCTTGGTAAGTATTATTAAATTGAATAAATGATTGCTTAAAATTACCGTTTTTTATACTATCTTTAGCTACCAACATCTTAGCAAAAGCTTTCTGTGTTTGCATTAAACCACTTCTTTCTAGTTTTAACCCTTTATTCAAATAACTAATTAAAAAAAGGATTACTAATACCACTACTGATATTTTAGTTAATGAAAAATAATATTGCTTTTTTATTTTTTTAATTATTAACACTTCTTGTCTAATTTTCTGGCATATTTTATAAAAGAAAGCATGCATAGACATTAAAATTCTACGCTGTTTGATTAAAAAATTTATCAGATGTTCTTCTTTCTTTTTTAATCTTATTTTTAATCGCTGTCTATCTTTTTTAAC